>JAOPVV010000111.1 GCA_025966005.1 Frankiales bacterium | reverse complement strand
GCCGCACCGGCCAGCGCCGCCGCGGCGGCGTGCAACCGGAGCCCGTGCCCGTCGACCAGCGGACGGCCCAGCTCGGCCGGGTCGTGGCGCTCGAGGAAGGACGTGTCGACGTCACCGGACAGCCAGGCCGGCGACCTCAGCACGCGCACCAGCAGGTCGCGGTTGGTGGTGACGCCGTGCAGCTGCGCGCCTGCCAGGGCCGCGGCCAGCCGGGCGGACGCCAGCTCGCGGGTGGCGCCGTGGGCGACGACCTTGGCGAGCATCGCGTCGTAGTGCACGCCGACGACCGAGCCGTCCTCGACGCCGCTGTCGACGCGGACGCCCTCGACCGCAGGCACCCGGAAGCGGGCCAGCGTCCCGGTGGAGGGCAGGAAGCCGCGGGTCGCGTCCTCGGCGTAGAGCCGGGCCTCGACCGCGTGACCGGTGAGCCGGGCCTGCGAGACGTGCGCCGGGAGCGGCAGGCCCTGGGCGACCAGCAGCTGCAGCTCGACCAGGTCGAGGCTGGTAACCAGCTCGGTGACCGGGTGCTCCACCTGCAGGCGGGTGTTCATCTCCAGGAACGCCGGCGTGCCGTCGGGAGCGACGACGAACTCGACGGTGCCGGCGCCGGTGTAGCCGACCGCCCGGGCCGCGGCGACGGCCGCCTCGCACAGCCGCGCGCGCAGCGCGTCGTCGACGGCGGGGGAGGGCGCCTCCTCCAGCACCTTCTGGTGGCGGCGCTGCACCGAGCAGTCGCGCTCGAACAGCGCGACGCACGTTCCGTGCGCGTCCGCCATGACCTGCACCTCGACGTGCCGCGGCCGCTCGACGTACCGCTCGAGGAACACGGTGCCGTCGCCGAAGGCCGACGCTGCCTCCCGCCCGGCGCTGTCGACCGCGTCGAGCAGTGCGTCGGGGGTCGCGACGATCCGCATGCCGCGACCACCGCCACCCGCGCTCGCCTTGACCAGCACCGGGTAGCCGATGCCCTCGCCCGCGGCGAGCAGGTCGTCGTCCGACATCCCGGTCGCGTCGACGCCCGGCAGGCACGGCACGCCGGCGCCCGCCATCAGCGCCTTGGCCGCGAGCTTGCTCCCCATCGCCCGGATGGCGGCGACCGGCGGGCCCACCCAGGTGAGCCCGGCGTCGAGCACGGCCTGGGCGAACGAGGCGTCCTCGGACAGGAACCCGTAGCCCGGGTGCACCGCGTCGGCGCCTGCGGACAGGGCCGCCGCGATGACGAGATCGCCGCGCAGGTAGGTGTCGGCGGGGGAGCTGCCCGGCAGTCGCACGGCCGTGTCGGCCTCGCGGACGAACGGGGCGTGCGCGTCGGCGTCGCTGAACACCGCCACGGTCGACAGGCCCGTCGCCCTCGCGGTGCGGAAGACCCGCCGTGCGATCTCGCCGCGGTTGGCGACCAGCAGGGTGTGCACTACATCCTCCAGACGCCGTAGCCGCGGGCGCCCTGCACCGGGCCGTTGTGGATGACCGACAGGCACAGCCCGAGGATCGTGCGGGTGTCGCGGGGGTCGATGATCCCGTCGTCGTAGACGCGTCCGCTGTTGGCCATCGCGAGCGACTCGCTCTCGATCTGCGCCTCCACCAGCTCGCGCAGCTGCGCGTCGGCCGCCTCGTCGAAGGGCAGTCCGCGCGACTCGGCCGACTGCCGCGACACGATCGACAGGACGCCGGCGAGCTGCGCAGGTCCCATCACCGCCGACTTGGCTCCCGGCCAGGAGAACAGGAAGCGGGGTCCGTACGCCCGGCCGCACATGCCGTAGTGGCCGGCCCCGTAGGAGGCGCCCATGACGATCGTGACGTGGGGGACGGTGCTGTTCGAGACGGCGTTGATCATCTTGGCGCCGTCCTTGATGATGCCGCGCTGCTCGTACTCCTTGCCGACCATGTAGCCGGTGGTGTTCTGCAGGAACACCAGCGGCGTGTCCGCGGAGTTCGCGAGCTGGATGAACTGCGCGGCCTTCTCGGACTCCTCGCTGAACAGCACGCCGCGGGCGTTGGCGAGCACGCCCACCGGGTAGCCGTGCACCGATGCCCAGCCGGTCACCAGGGACGTGCCGTACAGCGGCTTGAACTCGTCGAACCGCGAGCCGTCGACGACCCGGGCGAGCACGTCGCGCGGGTCGAACGGCACCCGCAGGTCGGCGGACGCGATCGCCAGCAGGTCGTCGGCCGGGTAGAGCGGCGGGTCGGACGGCCGGGTCGGGCCGGGGCCGGCCTTGCGCCAGTTCAGACCGCGGACGACCTGCCGGCCGATCCGCAGCGCGTCGAGCTCGTCGACGGCGAGGTAGTCGGCCAGACCGCTTGTCCGGGCGTGCATCTCGGCGCCGCCGAGCGACTCGTCGTCGCTGTCCTCGCCGGTCGCCATCTTCACCAGCGGCGGTCCGCCGAGGAACACCTTGGCCCGTTCCTTGACCATGACGACGTGGTCGCTCATGCCGGGCACGTAGGCACCGCCGGCGGTCGAGTTGCCGAAGACCAGGGCGATCGTCGGGATGCCGGCCGCGCTGAACTGCGTGAGGTCGCGGAACATCGCCCCGCCGGGGATGAAGATCTCGGCCTGCGTCGACAGGTCGGCGCCGCCGGACTCGACGAGGTTGACCAGCGGCATCCGGTTCTCGCGAGCGATCACCATCGCCCGGCCGACCTTCTTGGAGGTGACGGGGTTGGTCGCGCCGCCGCGGACCGTGGGGTCGTTGGCGATCAGCACGCACTCGACGCCCTCGACCACGCCGATGCCGGTGACCACGCTCGCGCCGAGCGGGAACGTCGTGCCGTGCGCCGCGAGCGGGGACAGCTCGAGGAAGGGCGAGTCGCGGTCGACGAGCAGCTCGATCCGCTCGCGCGGCAGCAGCTTGCCGCGGGAGTGGTGGCGCTCGACGTACTTCGCGCCTGCGCCCTGCAGCGCCCGCGCGTGCTCCTCGCCGAGCGCGGCGAGCTGCTCGAGAGCGGTCGCGCGGTTCAGGGCGTGCTCGGGTCGGGAGCTGTCCAGGGTGTCGGGCAGGACGGGCACAGGGACTCCTCGCGATCTGTTGCGGGGGAGCCTAGACCGATCATGTGAACGACGGCTAACCTGGCGCGCATGGAGCACACCCTCTACGAGTCCGAGCACGACGCCTTCCGGGACGCCGTGCGCAGCTTCCTCGCCAAGCACGTCGAGCCCTTCCACGGCGAGTGGGAGAAGGCCGGCATCGTCGACCGCACCGTGTGGGTGGAGGCCGGCAAGCAGGGCCTGCTCGGCACCGACGTACCGGAGCAGTACGGCGGCGGTGGCATCAAGGACTTCCGCTACAACTGCGTCATCGGCGAGGAGGTCACCCGCATCGGTGCCAGCGGCATCGGGTTCACGCTCCACAACGACGTGATGGCGCCCTACCTGCTCGACCTGACGACCGACGAGCAGAAGGACCGCTGGCTGCCCGGCTTCTGCTCCGGCGAGATCATCACCGCCATCGCCATGAGCGAGCCGGGTGCCGGCTCCGACCTGCAGGGCCTGAAGACCCGCGCGGTCAAGGACGGCAGCGACTACGTCCTGTCCGGCAGCAAGACGTTCATCACCAACGGCATCAACGCCGACCTGGTGCTCGTCGTGGCGCAGACCGACCCGGAGAAGGGCGCGCACGGCTACTCGCTGCTCGCCGTCGAGCGCGGCATGCCGGGCTTCGAGCGCGGCCGCAACCTCGACAAGGTCGGCATGAAGGCGCAGGACACCGCCGAGCTGTTCTTCGACGAGGTCCGCGTCCCGGCCGAGAACCTCGTCGGGCAGCAGGACCAGGGCTTCATCCACCTGATGAACGCGCTGCCCCAGGAGCGGCTCTCGATCGCGGTCGTCGCGGTCGCCGCCGCCACCAAGGTGTTCGAGCTGACGCTGGAGTACTGCAAGGGACGCAGTGCGTTCGGTCGCCCGATCGGGTCGTTCCAGCACAACCGCTTCGTGCTGGCCGAGATGGCCACCGAGCTCGAGATCGCGAAGCACTACGTCGAGAAGTCGGTGCTCGAGCACAACGCCGGCCGCTACACGGTGCAGGACGCCGCGATGGCCAAGTGGTGGACCACCGAGCTGCAGAAGCGCGTCGTCGACCAGTGCGTGCAGCTGCACGGCGGCTACGGCTACATGCTCGAGTACCCGGTCGCGAAGGCGTTCATCGACTCGCGCGTCCAGACGATCTACGGGGGCACGACCGAGGTCATGAAGGAGATCATCGGCCGTTCGCTCGGCGTCTGACATGGGCGTCGAGGAGCACGTCGCCGCGATGCGCGCGGGGCAGGTCGCGGGCGCACCCGGTGCCCTGCCGCCGCACTACCCGACCTGCTTCGGCTGCGGTCCGGAGGCCGAGGCCGGGCTGCACCTGGTCGTGCGGATGGACGGCGACGAGGTGGTCACCGACTACGCCTTCGCCGAGAAGCACAGCGGTGCGCCGAGCATCGCGCACGGCGGCATGGTGTCGGCGCTGGTCGACGACCTGCTCGGCTACACGCTCTACTACGTGCGTCAGCCCGGCGTGACCCGGCGACTGGAGGTCGACTTCCTGCGTCCCGTCGTGGTCGGGACGACCTACACCGTGCGTGGGCGGGTCGACCGCGTCGACGGCCGCAAGGTCTTCGCGTCGTGCGAGGGCGCTGCCGCGGACGGCACCGTGGCCTTCCGCGGCAGCGGGCTGTTCATCGTCGTGCCGCTGTCCCACTTCTCCCTCGGTGCGCAGAGCGGCGAGGGGCAGGGGCCGGTCGCGCTCTAGCTCGGACGGCGTCCCGGCGTGCGCCGGGCGAGCAGGGCGGCCAGCGCCATCCGGCGCAGGTGCCGGGCCAGCTCGTCCGGCCCCACGACCGGTGAGGCGAAGGCGGTGCCGTTGAGCATCGCCAGCGTCGAGCCGGTCACGACCGCGACCTCGTCGGCCGTCAGGTCGTCGCGCAGCAGGCTGAGCACCTGCAGCCACTGCTGCTCGTAGGCCCGCATGCGGTTGCGCAGCGACCGGCGGACGTCGTCCGACAGCGAGCGCGCCTCGCGGACCCACACCCCGATCAGCGGACGCTCCGACACGGTGAACGCGACGTGCAGGTCGACCAGCGCCTGCAGGGCGCTGTACGGGTCGTCCTCGGCGGCGTTGATCTGGCGGGCCCCGTCGAGCATGCGCGTCATGGCCCGGTCGCAGAGCGCCTCGAGCAGGGCCTGTTTGCTGGCGAAGTGGCGGTAGACGCCAGGACCGCTGATCCCGGCGGCGGCGCCGATGTCGTCGATGCCCACCGCGTGGAAGCCGCGGGTGGAGAACAGCCGCGCGGCCTCCTCGAGAAGTCGCTCCCGGCGGGGGACGGGCACGGTGGAGGTCACGGGACCGAGGTTACCGACTCCTGTTAGCGTTCGTTCACATCGACTCCCGGGGAGGCCTCCGTCGCCACCGACCTGAGCGCGCTGCTGGACGACCTGCGCTCCGAGCAGACAGACCTGAGCGGGCTGGTGCGCACCGCCGACCTCGACGCTGCCACACCCGCGCAGGGCTGGAGCGTCCGCGACACGGTCGCCCACCTGCACGGCACCGACCTGGACGCCACGGTCGCCGCGGGTCGTCCGGAGGAGTTCGTCGCGGGCCTCGCGCGCATCCCCGACGTGGACGACTTCGTGGAGGCGCAGGTGCGCCGGCTGCGCGCGGCGCCGGCCCTGCTCGACGACTGGCAGCGCGCCTTCGAGGCGATGCTCACCGCGTTCGCCGCCGTCCCGGCCGGTACCAGGATCCCCTGGTACGGACCGCCGATGAGTCCCGCGTCCTTCGCGACCGCCCGGCTGATGGAGTACTGGGCGCACGGCCAGGACGTCGCCGACGCCCTCGGGGCGGTCCGGCCGCCGACGGCGCGGCTGCGCCACGTCGCCCACCTCGGGGTGCACACCCGCCGCTTCGCCTACGTCAACCGCGGGCTCGCCCCCGACCCGGCGCCCGTGGCCGTCGAGCTGACCGCTCCGGACGGCTCGACCTGGCTCCTGGGTGACGCCGGCGCCGACTCCCGGGTCACCGGGCCGGCGCTGGACTTCTGCCTGCTCGTCACCCAGCGCCGTCACCGCCACGACCTCTCGCTCGTCGCCACGGGTCCGGCCGCCGACACCTGGCTCGATCTCGCGCAGTGCTTCGCCGGACCGCCCGGTGCCGGCCGACCGCCGCTGGAGGACCCCCGATGACCGACCCGTGGACCACCCCCGAGCGTCGCGCCCTGCGCGAGCTCGCACGTGACGTCGTGGCCAAGGAGGTCGCGCCGAACATGGAGCAGTGGGAGGCCGACGGGGAGCTGCCGCGGTCGCTGCACCGGGTCTTCGCCGACGCGGGCCTGCTGGGCGTCTCCTTCCCGGAGGCGGTCGGCGGCGGGGGCGGCGACCCGTACGACAGCGCGATCGTCACCGAGGAGATCATCCTCGGCGGCGGCTCCGGCGGGCTCGTGGCGTCGCTGTTCACACACGGCATCGCCGTGCCGCACATCGCCCGCAACGGCTCGCCCGACCTGGTCGACAGGTACGTCCGACCGGCCCTGGACGGACGCTCGATCGGGGCGCTGGCGATCACCGAGCCCGGGGGCGGCTCGGACGTCGCCGGGCTGCGCACGACGGCTGTCCGGGACGGCGACCACTACGTCGTCAACGGCGGCAAGACGTTCATCACCTCCGGAGTCCGGGCCGACTTCGTGACGACCGCCGTCCGCACGGGAGAGCCCGGCTACGGGGGGATCTCGCTGCTGGTCATCGACGCGGGCGTGCCCGGCTTCACCGTCGACCGGCGCCTGGACAAGATGGGCTGGCGCTGCAGCGACACCGCCGAGCTGGGCTTCTCCGACGTCCGCGTCCCGGTCGGCAACCTGGTCGGCGAGCAGGGCTCGGGCTTCGTCCAGATCATGCAGCAGTTCCAGTCGGAGCGGCTGGGGCTCGCGGTGCAGGCGTACGCCACGGCGCAGCGCTGTCTCGACCTCACGATCGCGTGGGTGAAGGAGCGCGAGACCTTCGGCCGTCCGCTGTCGACCCGCCAGGTGGTCCGCCACAAGATCGCCGAGATGGCGCGCCAGGTCTGGATCGCGCGGACGTGCACGCGGGCCGCGATGCAGCAGTGGCAGGAGACCGGCGACGCCGTCCTCGAGGTCTCGATGGCCAAGAACACCGCCTGCGCGGCCTGCGACCACGTCGTGGACGAGGCCGTCCAGCTGCACGGCGGGACGGGCTACCTGCGCGACAGCGAGGTGGAGCGGCACTACCGCGACAGCCGCATCCTGCGCATCGGCGGCGGCACCGACGAGATCATGAACGAGGTCATCGCCAAACTGCTCAGGCTGTAGGCACGCCGCGGCCCCGCCGTCCGGAGCGGACGACGGGGCCGGCGGGTCGCGCCAGGCCGACCTACCGCAGGTCGTCGCCGCTGGCCTTGGCGATCTCGGTGTCGGTCGCGGCGCCGTCGCCCTCGCGCTCGAAGGCCTCCTCGACCTCGAGGTCGCTGCTGGTCTGCTCGCCGACCTGCTCGGCGAGCTCGGCATCGCTGACGCCCTCGCCCGCGGGGGCGGTGGTGCCTGCGGGAGTGGCGGGCTGCTCGCTCATGGGGTTCCTCTCGGGTCAGGACTCGGTCGAGGCACCTCTACCCACCTGCCCGGCAGCCCGACCGTGATCAAGGTCGCAGGGTGCCGAGGACCGCCGGGACCTCGTCGAGCAGCTCGCGGGCCAGGAAGCCCAGCCGGCCGACCCGCGAGGTCAGCCGGTCGCCTGCGGCCGCGTGCAGGTACTGGCCCCACACCGCCGCCTGCGCCGGCTCGGCGCCCCTGGCCAGGACACCGCCGACCAGGCCGGCCAGCACGTCGCCGGAGCCGGACGTCCCCAACCCGACCCCACCGGCCTGGACGCTCCAGGCGCGGCCGTCGGGCGACGTCACCCACCCCCGGCTGCAGACGACGGCCCCGTACCGCTCGGTGACCGCGCGGGACGCCTGCTCGCCCTCGAGCCCGTCTCCGTCGAGCAGCGCGGCGAGCTCGCCCTCGTTCGGGGTGAGCACCACCCGGGCGGCGCAGCTGTCGAGCAGGGCGGGGTCACCGGCCAGCGCCGTGAGGGCGCCGGCATCGAGCACCAGGGCCGCGTCCGTCCGGTCGAGCACGTCCTCCAGCAGCCTCCGGACGTCGGCGCGCCCCCCCGGACCCCGGCCCAGCAGGCCCGGGCCCAGGACGACGGCGTCCGCGCCCGACGTCCCCTCGACCACCCGGTCACCCGCGTCGCCGGCCACCGAGCCGCCGGGGCCGCACGGCAGCCCGACGACCATCGCCTCGGGCAGCGCGACGCCGAGGGCCACGGCGGTCGGCTCGACCGTCAGGACCTGCAGGCGTCCCGCTCCCGCCCGGAGCGCCGCCAGGCCGGCCAGGAGGACGGCGCCGGGGGTCGAGACCGCCCCGCCGACGACGGCGACGGTGCCGCGGTCGTGCTTGGTGCCGTCATCGTCCGGCTCGGGCAGCGGCCAGCCCCGCAGGGACTGGGCCGTGACCACCTGCGCGCCGACGTCAGCGGGGGGCACGGGCGACGTCCGGCTCGGCGGTCACCGGCTCGTGCTGCTCCTCGAGCGGGGTGAGCTCGTTGTAGGCCTGCAGGTGCAGCCGGCCCTGCTCGGGGTCCAGGTCGTAGGACGTGACTGCGCAGTTCGCGACGTCACCCAGCGCGTCGATCGCCAGGACCTCCTTCTCGCCCAGGCCCTCGATGACGTAGCGCGTCAGCAGCACGACGACCTGGTGCCCCATCAGCAGCACCCGCTCACCCCGGGCGTCGATGCGGATCTCGTCGAGCACCGCGCGCAGCCGCTGGGCGACGTCGGTCCAGGACTCCCCGCCGGGAGGCCGGTGGTAGAACTTGCCGATCGCGGTCCGGCGGGCGGACTCCTGCGGGTACTGCGCGGTGATGCCCCGCCGGGTGAGGCCGTCCAGCACCCCGAACTCGCGCTCGCGCAGGCGCTCGTCGACGATCACGGGGACCTCCAGACCGGCTGCGTCCATGGCGATCCGGGCCGACTGCTGCGCCCGCACGTACGGCGAGGTCCAGACGACCGTGGGCTGCTGGTCGGAGGGCTGCGACGCCGTCCAGCGGCCGAGGGCGCGGGCCTGCCGCTCGCCGAGCTCGGACAGCGGGACGTCGACGTCACGCGTCGTCAGCTCCAGGCGCTCGGCGCCGGCGGCCTCGGCGGCGTCACGGGCCACGTTGCCGGCGCTCTCGCCGTGGCGGACGACCCAGAGGGAGGCGGGCCACGGGGCGTCCGGGCCGGTGCGGGGCAGCATGCGGTCGTCGTGCCCGCCGATCACCACCTCACACAGCGCGACGCGAAGCGGGCCGCAGGTGTCGCCGGTAGGATCGGCCCGTGCCCAGGCGCCTGCTCACCCCCCGCTGGCTGGGGCTGCACGCCCTGCTGCTGGCGAGCCTGCTGGTCCTCGGGCGCATCGGCTGGTGGCAGCTCGACAAGGCCCGCGGCGCGGGTGACTGGCAGAACTACGGCTACGCCGTCCAGTGGTGGCTGTTCGGGGCGTTCGCGGTCTTCCTGTGGGTCAAGCTCGTCCTCGACGACCTCGACCCGAGCCGGGTCGAGGCCCGCCGCGAGCAGGCCGAGCAGGAGCTGCCCGCGCTCGTCCAGCCGCAGGCGCCGCCGCCCGCCGACGACGAGGACGACGAGCTCGCCGCCTACAACCGCCGCCTCGCCGAGCTGGCTCAGCGGGCCCGCCGGTGAGGGCCGCTCTGCTGCGCTACCGGGTCATGGCGAACGTCGTCGGGGTCGTGCTGGTCGTGTTCATCCTCATCGCCGTGCCGGTCCGCTACGTCGGCGGCGAGCCGGCGATGTCGGAGACGATCAGCCCGATCCACGGCTTCCTGTACGTCGTCTACCTCGGGATCACGATCGACCTGGCCCGCCGCGTCGGCTGGACGCTGAAGCGCACGGTCCTGGTGATGCTGGCCGGCACCGTGCCGTTCCTGTCGTTCGTCGTCGAGCGCCGCATGACGCGCGACGTGGTCGCCCGCGCCGCCGCCGTCAGTCCGGCCCCGCGGCTGGCCTAGCCTGCCGGGCTCAGCCGCCCGAGGTCGAGCCCCAGCACCTGCCCGCCCCGCCGCACGACCTCCGGGTCGCGGCTGACGGCGTGGGCGAAGCCGCGGTCGTCGTCGTGGCGGCCGGTCGTGCCCAGGTGGGTGGCGGCGAGCACCACCGGGTCGGCGCCCGGCAGCACCACGGTCCCCTCGTCGACGA
>JAOPVV010000051.1 GCA_025966005.1 Frankiales bacterium | reverse complement strand
GGGCAGCACGCTGCGCCGGTCGGCGGCCGTCGGGTCGAGCCGCCGGTAGACGAACGCGGCGCCCTCACCGGTGCCGAGCGTGACCAGGCGGAAGGCGTCGCTGACCTGCCAGAGCGTCTCGCTGTGCCCGAGGAACAGGTACCCGCCGTCGCGCAGGCCGCCGTGCAGCCGGCTGACCAGCTCGCGGGTGGTCTCGCGGCTGAAGTAGATGGTCACGTTGCGGCACAGGACCAGGTCGAGCCCGTCCTCCGGCGGCGCCTCGCGCACCAGGTTGTGGTGCCGGAACTCCACCAGCTCACGGACCTCCGGGCGCACCTCGTGCCGGCCGTCCGCCGTGCGGGTGAAGAAGCGCGCCAGCTGCTCCGGCGTGGCCAGGTGCAGCGCCCGAGGGCCGTAGGTGGCGGCGCGGGCGGTCGCCAGCGCACCCGCGCTGATGTCGGTGGCGATGACCTTGACGTCCCAGCCCGCCGTGCTCGGCAGCAGCTCGCGCAGCACCATCGCGATCGAGTACGGCTCGTCGCCGGTCGAGCAGCCGGCGCTCCAGATGCGGATCCGGCGCCCCCTGGTGTCCGCCTCGCGGACCAGCTCCGGCAGCACGTGCTGGCGCAGCGCCCGCACCTGCGGCGGGTTCCGGAAGAAGTGCGTCTCCTGGATCGTCACCTCGTCGAGCAGCGGCTGCAGCTCGGGCGAGCCGCTCGGCTCGACCAGCGCGAGGTAGGCGCGGACGTCCGGGGCGCCGGTCGCCCGCATCCGCTCGGTGACGCAGTAGCCGAGCGAGTCCCGGCGCGAGTCCTCGAAGACCAGCCCGGCGGCCCGCGCCAGCACCGTCCGCAGGCGGTCGAGGTCGGCGTCGCGCAGGACCGTCCCCGTCGTCGTCACACCGGCGCCCGTCCGAGCGCGGTCAGCACGGCCGGCGCCATCAGGTCGAGCGGCAGCTGGCGCTCGACGGCCGACAGCGCGAAGGCCGCCGCGGGCATCCCGTAGACGGTGCTGGTCGCCTCGTCCTGCCCGAGCGTGAGCGCGCCCCGCTCGCGCATCTCGAGCAGCCCGGCCGCGCCGTCACGTCCCATGCCGGTGAGCAGCACCCCGACGGCGTCCGGACCGAGCGCCCGGGCGACGCTGGCGAACGTCGCGTCGATGCCGGGGACGTGGAACTGGCCGGGGTCGGGTGGCGTGCACAGGACCCGCAGCCGCTCGTCCTGCACCAGCAGGTTGCCGCCGCTCGGGGCGATCGTGACGGTGCCCGGTGCCAGCCGCCGTCCGCTGGCACCGACGACGACCGGCATCGGGACCAGCCCGTCGAGCCAGGACGCGAGACCCGGGACGAAGCCCTCGGCCATGTGCTGGACCACCAGGACGGCCTGGCACAGGTCGGTCGGCAGCTGCGAGAGCAGGGTTAGCAGCGCCTGCGGGCCGCCGGTCGACGCTCCGACGACGACCAGTTTGACGTTGCCCCGCGGACCGTCGCGCTCCTCGAGCAGACCGAGCCGGGTGCTCGTGAGCGGACGCCGGGAGCCGCCGCCCAGCGACGGCGCCGTCCCGGCCATGCCCTGGCTGCGGAGCCGGCCGCGGGGGTGCGTGATGACCCGGATGCGCGCCGCCACGCGCAGCTTGCCGCGCAGCGCGGCCGCGTAGTCCGCCAGCGTCCCGGTGTCGTCCGGTCCGGGCTTGGCGAGGACGTCGACCGCCCCGGCGGCCAGCGCCTCGAGCGCGTTCTCGCTGTTGGTCCCGGCCACGAACGCGCTGTAGACGAGGATCGGCGTCGGCGTCGAGCTCATGATCCGCTCGATCGCCTCGATGCCGCTCATGACCGGCAGGTCGAGGTCCATCAGCACCGCGGTCGGGCGCAGCCGCGCCACCAGCGCCACCGCCTCGCGGCCGTTGCGGGCCTCGCCGACGACGCAGAACTCCGCGCCGTCCTCGATCGCGCCGCGCAGGAAGCGCCGCTGGACGGCCGAGTCGTCGACGACGACGACGGTCGGCGTCATGCCTGCCACGCGGCGAGCAGCACGGTCAGCTCGCGGACCTGGCCGGGAACCGGCCCGACGTCGCCGGCGGTCAGCGCCGCCTCGACGGCGCGCGCCGTCCGGGACGCCGCGGGCTCGCCGAGCACCACCGCGCTGCTGCCCAGGCTGTGGGCGTCGCGCAGCGCCTGCGCGAGCACCTCGGCGGACGCACCGGGCCGGACGGCCTGCAGCCGGGGCAGCCGGTCGGCGACCTCGGCGGCGAACGCCTCGCGCAGACCCGCCAGGGCCTGAGGCGGCAGGACGCGGCCGCGCGCACCGCGCATGACGGCGTCCGGGTCAGCCGGCACCAGGCAACTCCCACCTGCCGGTACGGGTTGCCGGCTGCTGCCTGCTTCGACGGGCCGGAGAGGCGGCTTGAGCCGAACCGGACACACCTGCTGGAAGCGACCCGCCTGCTCGGCGCGACCCCGCCCGCGCGCGGCGCGCCGGGCTCACTCGAAGCGGAAGGGCTCGCCCTCGACCCGCAGGTCGCCCAGCCGGGCGTTCACGCGGTAGGTGCCGGCCTGGGCCTGGGCCTTCTCGCCCTCGCAGCCCGGCAGCGAGCGCCGGCCCGCCCAGGTCAGCCGGGTGACGGACGGCTCGCCGGGCTCGAGCACGACCGGCTTCTCCGGCCCACCCGGGGCGCAGTCGTCGCTGGACCAGATGCGGTCGGCGCCGGACACCACGAGCAGCTCGACGGCCGCCTGGCCCAGGTCGCGGCTGCAGGGCAGGACGCCGGTGTTGGTGACGGTGAGCACCAGCAGCGGACGCCCGCCGACGGGGTACTCGTCGCGCTCGGCCTTGGCCGCGACGGTCAGGGCGGTCGGGACGCACGCCACCGCCGCCGCGCTCGGGCTCGTGCTGGCCCCGGGACTGGCGGAGGGACCCGGGCTGGCGCTGGCTCCGGGACTGGCGCTGGCGGTGGGGCTGGCGCTGCCCGTCGGCGACGCCGTGGCGCCGGCCGAGGCCGCGGGGACCGCGGCGGTGACGGTGTCGTCGCCGTCACCCGAGCCGGTCAGGACGGCCCGCAGGAACAGCAGCAGCAGCAGGACCGCCACCGCCACCACCGCACGGCGCTGCCAGTACGTGGGGGCGGGCTCCGGGCCGACCGGCCGCCAGTGCAGCGCCATCTGCTGCAGCCTAGCGAGCCGCCTAGCGTGGCGCCGTGACCGACACCGCCCTGGCGACGACGTTGTCGCACTGGTACGCCACGGCCCAGCGCGACCTCCCCTGGCGGCGTCCGGGCACCAGTGCGTGGGCGGTCCTGGTCAGCGAGATGATGCTGCAGCAGACGCCGGTCGCGCGCGTCGTGCCGATGTACGAGGCCTGGCTGCTGCGCTGGCCGACGCCCGCCGCGCTGGCCGCCGACCCGTCCGGTGAGGCCGTCCGGATGTGGGGCCGCCTGGGCTACCCGCGCCGCGCGCTGCGCCTGCACGCCGCCGCCGTCGCCGTCGTCGAGCAGCACGGCGGGGAGCTGCCGTCCGACGTCACGGGGCTGCTGGCGCTGCCGGGCGTCGGCGACTACACGGCGCGGGCCGTCGTGGCGTTCGCCCACCGCCGGCGGGTGCCGGTGGTCGACACGAACGTCCGCCGGGTCGTCGCCCGGGCGGTCGAGGGCATGGCCGACGCCGCCGTCACCCGGCGCGACCTGGCGCTCGTCGAGGCGCTGCTCCCGGACGACCCGGAGGCAGCCGCCACGGCGTCCATCGCGCTGATGGAGCTCGGCGCGCTGGTCTGCACCTCCCGGGCCCCGCGCTGCCCGCTGTGCCCCGTCCAGGACCGCTGCGCGTGGGTCGCCGCCGGCCGCCCCGAGCTGGCCGCGCCCGTGCGTCGCCCGCAGGGGTTCGCCGGCACCGACCGGCAGGTCC
>JAOPVV010000046.1 GCA_025966005.1 Frankiales bacterium | reverse complement strand
GGTGCCGGGGCCGTGGTCGCCCCGAGTCGGCTCCAGTCGGCGGGGAGCGCCCCCGCAGTCCCGGAGCACTTCGACGTGGACGGACGTGAAACTGCCTGCCGGGGCCTTGCCCGCCCGGACGTCCTGGGGCACTCTGCGCATCTCGGGCAGCGTCCCGCCTCGGCACCCCTCAGTACGGACCTCAGCACCGACCTGACCCCCAGCCCTGACCCAGCCCGGAGCACCCCCTTGCGCCTGTCCCGACGCACGGTCGTCGTCCTCACGACGGCCCTGCTGGCCCCCGCCCTGCCGTCGGTCGCCGCGGCGCCGGTCACCGTCGTCACGCCGCTCGTGCAGGCGGCGCAGCTGGCTGCCGGCGCCACCACGGCCGCGCTCACCGACGAGCAGCTCGTGGGCGTGACCTGGGCCGCCGGTCGGCCGCAGGTGCGGGTCCGCTGGCGGACGGCGGCCGGCTGGACCTCCTTCGAGGCGCCCGAGGTCGACACCGAGAGCGGCGAGGCCCAGCACGGCACCGAGCCGCTGTGGCGCCCGCGAGGCGCGCTGGCCGTCGACGTGCGCGTCGACGGCGCCGCGCAGGGGCTGCGCCTGGTCCGGGTCTCGGACGGCACGGCGCGGACCCGGCTGGACTGGGGCACGGCGAAGGCCGACGCCGCGGACGCGCGCGCACTGCTCGGCGGGGTGCGCAGCCGCGCGGACTGGGGCGCCGACGAGTCGCTGCGCCGCGGCAGCCCGTCCTACGCCAGCGGGGTCGAGGCCGTCGTCGTGCACCACACCGCCGGCAGCAACGACTACGCGCAGGCGGACGTCCCGCGCCGGATCCGGGCCGACTACGCCTACCACGTGCAGGCGCGCGGCTGGGAGGACCTGGGCTACAACCTGGTCGTCGACCGGTTCGGCGGGATCTGGGAGGGCCGCGCCGGCGGGATCGGCCGCGCCACGATCGGCTCGCACGCGGCCGGCTTCAACACCGGCACCCTCGGGGTGAGCCTGCTGGGCGACATGACCCGCGCGACGCCGACCCCCGAGGCGGTCCGGGCCTTCGCCCGGGTCGGGGCGTACGCCGCCGCGACCTGGGGCTTCGACCCGCGCAGCACGGTCACCCTCACGAGCCGCGGCGGGCCGCGCTTCGCCAGCGGCACGCGCGTCACCCTGCCCCGCGTCCTCGGTCACCGGGACGTCGGTCAGACCGCCTGCCCCGGCGCGCTGATGGACCGCCTCGGCGACGTCCGCAGGTTCGCCGCCGCGATGGTCGGGCCGGCGGTGCAGCTCACCCGGGTCGAGGTCACCGGCGCCCCGGTGCGCGCGCCGCAGCCGGTCGTCATCACCGGCAGCCTCAGCCGCAGCGCGCCCTGGACGGCCGCCCTGCGCGACAGCGCAGGCACGGTGCTGGCCCGCTCGTCGGGCGACTCGAGCACCGCCCGGCTCAGCTGGAACGGGCTGCGGCCGCTGCCCGGCACGGAGGCGGGTGACGGCCTGCCGGCCCTGGTGCCGGCGCTGCCCGGCCGCTACACCTGGGCGATCGCGGTCGACGACGGCGTCCACCCGCCGGTCCGGCGCGAGCAGCCGCTCGACGTCGGCCTGCCGTTCGTGCCGGTGGGCTGGCCCTAGCCTGCGCGGATGCTGGCCACCCGGGCGCGCGCCCTGTCCGCCGGACCTGCGCTCGAGGCCGCCGCCGTGCTCGTCCTCGGGCTCCTGCTGGCGGTGCTGACCCGCCGTCCGGGCGACCTGCGCACGACCGTCCCGCTCGACGTCGGCGACCCGGTGCTGCAGTCGTGGGTGCTGGCGTGGCCGGCCCACGCGCTGACCAGCGGGACGCCGCTGTTCGACGCCAACCCGTTCGCGCCGCTCGGGAACTCCTACGCGTTCACCGACCTGATGCTCGGCTACCTGCCGTTCGGCCTGGTCGGCGACGGGCCGCAGGCGGCGCTCGTCCGCTACAACGTCGTGCTGCTGCTCGCCACCGCGCTGGCGTTCCTCGGGATGTGGCTGCTGGTCCGCCAGCTCGGGCTGGGGCGGGCCGCGGCGCTGGTCGCCGCGGTCGCCTTCGCGGTCAACCCGTGGCGGGTCTCGCAGCTGGGCCACCTGCAGGTGCTGTCGACGGCCGGCTTCCCGCTGGCGCTCGCGATGCTGGCCCGCGGCCACGGCGTGCACCTGCGGACCGGACGCGGACCGGTGCGGCCCTGGTGGGCGCTGGCCGGCTGGGCGACGGCCACCTGGCAGGTCAGCATCGGCTTCGGCATCGGCATCCAGCTGTCCTACCTGCTGGCGATCTGCACCGCGGTCGCCGCCGTGCGCGCGCTGCTCGTCGTGCGGCGCGAGGGACGGTGGCCGGCACGGGGGCTGCTGGCCGCGAACGGCGCCGGCCTGGTGCTGTTCCTCGGGGTCAGCGGGGCGCTCGCCGTCCCGTACTTCCAGGTGGTCGAGGACCACCCGCAGAGCCGGCGCTCGGTCGCTGACCTCGAGCTGTTCTCGCCGACCGCGGCCTCCCTGGTCACCGCCCCGCCCGAGTCGTGGCTGTGGGGGCGGCTGACCGAGGACCGGCGCCAGGACGTCGTCGCGGTCAATGAGAAGGAGCTGCTCCCGGGCGTGGTGGTGGTCGTCCTGGCCGTCGCGGGGCTGTGGCCGGGGGTCTGGTCGCGGCGCCGGGTCGTCGTGCTGGGCGGGTCGGTGGCCGTGCTGACCGCCTTCGCCCTGGGCACCAACGGGCCGCTCGGCGGCGAGCTGTACCTGCAGCTGTACGAGCACGCGCCCGGCTGGCAGGGCGTCCGCACCCCGGGCCGGCTGGTCAC
>JAOPVV010000022.1 GCA_025966005.1 Frankiales bacterium | reverse complement strand
GGCGCTGCTCGTCAAGACGCTCGGCCGTGAGAGCGACGAGACCGAGCGCTTCCGGGCGAAGTCGCTGGAGCTGCGCGACACCATGACGGCGGTCGGCCGGGTCCGCGGCACGTTCGACCCGCTCATGGAGGCGCTGCCCGTCGTCGGCGTGCTGGCCGTGCTGCTCGCCGGCACGAGCCGCGTCGGCAGCGGCGACATCGACGCCGGCCAGCTCGTCACCGTGGCCTACCTGTTCACGCTGCTCGCCTTCCCCGTGCGCGCGATCGGCTGGGTGCTCAACGAGCTGCCGCGGTCCGTCGTCGGCTGGGACCGCGTGCAGCGCGTCCTGCAGGCCACCGGTGCGCAGGAGCACGGCGCCGACCGGCTGCCCGCGGGCGGCCCGGCCTCCTTGGACGTGGCGGCGGTGTCCTTCGCGTACGGCGACACGCAGGTGCTCGACGGCGTGACGTTCGACGTCCGCCCGGGCCGCACGGTCGCGCTGGTCGGCCAGACGGGCGCCGGCAAGTCCACGCTCGCCTCCGTCCTCGTGCGCCTGCTCGACCCCGACACCGGGCGCGTGGAGTACGACCACGTCGACCTGCGCACGCTCGCTCCCGGAGCGGTCGCCGAGGTGGCCTCGCTCGTCCCGCAGTCCACGTTCCTGTTCGACGACACGGTCCGCGGCAACATCACCCTCGGCGCCGACATCCCGGACGAGGACGTCTGGGCGGCGCTGCGCGTGGCGCAGGGCGACGGCTTCGTCGCCGCCCTCCCGCACGCGCTCGACACGGTCGTCGGCGAGCGCGGCACGACGCTGTCCGGCGGCCAGCGGCAGCGCCTCGCGCTCGCTCGCGCCGTCGTGCGGCGCCCCCGGCTGCTCGTCCTGGACGACGCGACGAGCAGCGTCGACCCGCAGGTCGAGCAGCGCATCCTGGCCGGCCTGCGCGAGAGCGGCGGGGCCAGCACCGTCGTCGTCATCGCCTACCGCCGCGCCACCATCGCGCTCGCCGACGAGGTCGTCTTCGTCGAGGAGGGCCGGGTCGCCGCCCGCGGCACCCACGAGCAGCTGCTGGCCACCTCGACCGGCTACCAGGACCTCGTGCACGCCTACGAGCGCGCCGAGGCCCAGCGCGTCGAGGACGCCGCGGCGCTCGTGGACGAGGTGACGGCATGACCGCCGTCGCCGAGCAGCCCGTCGAGGGGATCGACAGCCACGGCCAGGACCGCGGCGCGTTCGCGACGCTGGCGCACGGGCTGCGCCTCGCGCCCGAGTTCCGCAAGGGGCTGGGCGTCACGCTGGCCCTGGCCCTGCTCGCCACCGCCGGACGCGTCGTCGTCCCCGTCGCCGTGCAGCAGACGATCGACAACGGACTGAACGGCCCGGACGGCCCCGACCTGCCGCTGGTGCGGCTGGCCTGCGGGCTGGCGCTGCTCGCGGTCGCGATCACGGCGCTGGCGAACTACTTCACGAACGTCCGGCTGTACAGGACCGCCGAGAGCGGCCTGGCCGCCCTGCGCGTGCGCGCGTTCCGGCGGGTCCACGACCTGTCGATGCTCCACCAGGCCGCGGAGCGGCGCGGCTCGCTGGTGTCCCGCGTGACGAGCGACGTCGACACGATGAGCACGTTCATGCAGTGGGGCGGGCTGCTCATCCTCGTCTCCACCGCGCAGCTCGCGCTCGCGACCGTGCTGATGCTCGTCTGGTCCTGGCAGCTGACCGTCGTGGTCTACGTCTGCTTCGTGCCGCTGCTGTTCGCCGTGAAGGGCTTCCAGAAGCGGCTGCAGGCGGCGTACGGCGTCGTGCGCGCGCGCGTCGGCGAGATGCTCGGGGCCGTCGCGGAGTCGGTCGTCGGCGCGCAGGTCATCCGCGCGTACGGCGTGCAGGGGCGCACCGCCGAGCGCATCGACACCGCGGTCGACGCCACCCGTGTGGCCCAGACCAACGCCCAGCGCATCAGCGCGGTGACCTTCTCCGCCGGCGAGCTCACTGCCGCGCTCGCCACCGGCGCGGTGATCGTCGTCGGCGTGCTGCTCGGCGTCACCGGCGACATCACGACCGGACGCCTCGTCGGGTTCCTGTTCCTCGTGACGCTGTTCGTGCAGCCGGTCCAGGTCGCGACCGAGGTGCTCAACGAGGCGCAGAACGCCGTGGCCGGCCTGCGCCGCGTGCTCGGCATCCTGGACACGCCGAGCGACGTGGCCGACCCGGGGGACGGGGGTCGCGACCTGCCGCCCGGTCCGGTCGGCGTGCGGTTCTCGCACGTCGGCTTCGCCTACCCGACCGGTCCCGACGTGCTGCACGACGTCGACCTCGAGATCGCGCCCCGCACCCGCGTCGCCGTCGTCGGCGAGACCGGCGGCGGCAAGACGACCTTCGCCAAGCTGCTCACCCGCCTCATGGACCCGACGCGCGGGCAGGTGCTGCTGTCCGGCGTGCCGCTGTCCGACGTGCGCTTCGACTCGCTGCGCTCGCGCGTCGTCATGGTCCCGCAGGACGGCTTCCTGTTCGACGACACCGTCGCCGCGAACGTCCGCTACGGCCGCCTGGACGCAACCGACGAGGACGTCGAGCGGGCCTTCGCCGCTCTCGGGCTGCAGGACTGGCTCGAGCAGCTGCCGGACGGCGTCCGCACCCCCGTCGGCGAGCGCGGCGACGCGCTGTCCGTCGGGGAGCGGCAGCTCGTCGCGATCGCCCGGGCGTACGTCGCCGACCCCGACCTGCTCGTGCTCGACGAGGCGACCAGCGCCGTCGACCCCGCCACCGAGGTGCGGCTGCAGCGGGCCCTCGACTCGCTGACGCGCGGGCGTACGACGCTCGCCATCGCCCACCGGCTGTCGACCGCGGAGGCCGCCGACGAGGTGCTCGTGGTGGACGCGGGCGTCGTGGTGCAGCGCGGCTCGCACGCCGAGCTCGTCCAGCAGGACGGCGTCTACGCGCGGCTCCACGCGTCGTGGATCAGCCAGTCGCGGTGACCTCCGACGTCGTCGAGCGCGCACGACGGGCCGTTGCCCTGGTCTTCGTCGTCAACGGGCTCGTGTTCGCGTCCTGGCTGTCCCGCTTGCCGGCCGTGCGGGACGCGCTCGGCCTGAGCACGAGCGCGCTCGGCCTCCTCCTGCTGTGCCTGTCGGCAGGCTCCGTGGCGGGCCTGCCGCTGTCGGGTCCGGTCGTCGCGCGCCTCGGTGCGGCGCGCACCGTCCTGTCCGGCGCCGGCGTCGTCGGCATCGGCATGCTCCTCGTCGCCACGGGCGTGCGGACGCAGCAGCTGGCCCCGACCGGCCTGGGCCTGGCGCTCACGGGGCTCGGCATCGCCTCGTGGGACGTCGCCATGAACGTCGAGGCCGCAGACGTCGAGCGGCGCCTCGGGCGCACCCTCATGCCGCGCTTCCACGCCGGCTTCAGCATCGGCACGGTCGGCGGAGCCCTGCTCGGAGCGGCCGCGGCGGCGCTGTCCGTCGGCGTCCCGGCACAGCTCGCCGTCACGAGCGTCGCAGCGGTCGCCGTGGTGGCGCACCTCGTGCGGGCCTTCCTGCCGGTGCACGCCGACCAGCAGGCAGGACCTCGGCTGGCGGCCTCGCAGGCGTGGCGCGAGCCGCGCACGCTGCTGGTCGGACTGCTCGTGCTGTGCTTCGCCTTCACCGAGGGCACGGCCAACGAGTGGCTCGCCGTCGCGCTCGTCGACGGCCACGGCACCAGCGAGGCGATCGGAGCCCTCGGGTTCGCGTGCTTCGTCGTGGCGATGACGGCCTCCCGGACCGTGGGCGGCGCGCTGCTCGAGCGGTACGGCCGTCCTGCGGTGCTCCGCGCGACGGCGGTGCTGTCGGTCGCCGGCCTGCTGCTGGTCGTGCTGGCCACGTCCCTGCCGCTGGTGCTGGCCGGCGCGCTGCTGTGGGGGGCCGGCGCAGCCCTCGGGTTCCCGGTCGGCATGAGCGCCGCGGCCGACGACCCGTACGGCGCCGCGGTGCGGGTCTCGGTCGTCAGCTCCATCGGCTACACCGCCTTCCTCGCGGGCCCGCCGCTCATCGGCCTGCTCGCCGAGCCAGAGCGGCTCGGCGTCCTGCCCGCCCTGCTCGTCGTCCTCGTGGCGCTGCTCGTCGGTGCCGCCGTCGCCGGCCGCACGGCGCCGCAGGCACGGCTCGCCGTACCCGCTCGGCGCTGAGCGCCGCAGGAACGTGCCGCTGCTGCGCCTCGTTGGGCAGCGCAGGAGCACGCGACCAGGAGGAGCACCGTGGCGGGACTGTTCGGCAAGGTGGCCAAGCTCGCGAGCTCGCCGCAGGGACGGGCCGCGATCGCCAGGGCCAAGGAGGCGGTCAACGACCCGAAGAACCGCGCCAAGATCGAGGAGATGGCCAAGAAGGCGCGCGCTCGGGGCGGTCGCTAGCCGCGCCCACGGTGCCGGTGGCGGCGGGTTGTCGCGCCTCCGCGACAGCCCCCGGAACGTGTGCCGCTGTCGGGCGCGCGGGGCACGTGCGCAGGAGTGGTCGCGGATCCGCGACCGTCGTCAGCGACCCTCGTCGAAGGCCTTCAGCAGCTTCGGGCCGGCCCGGGCGCGCCTGGAGTCGGTGACGAGCTCGTCCAGCACCCCGAGCGGCACGACGTCGAGCTGGACGAGCACGGCCGGGTAGCCGTCGAAGTGGGGCGTCGTCAGGCAGCACTCCGGGCGCTCGGCGATCACCGCGTGCTTCTCGGCCTCGTCGGCCACCCGCACGCCGAGCAGCGGCCCGTCCGGGGCCGTGGCGCCGAGGGCGGCGAGCTCGGTCTTGAGCAGCGGCCGCTGCCAGGCGAACAAGCGGTCGCGCACGCGCCACTGCCGCAGGCCCTATCCAGAGGTGCGCTCCGAGGCGCCGGGCAGCGCGAGGGCGAGCCGTCGTACGTCCTCGAACGTCGCCACGCCCGGACCCTCCCACGCCCTGCGGCAGACTGGCGCGCATGACCAGCGCCGCCGTCCGCCCCACCGACCTCGACCCCGCGATCGCCGCCCAGCTCAAGCGCGACCGCGACGGCCTCGTCGTGGCGGTGGCGCAGCAGCACGACACCGGCGAGGTCCTCATGGTCGGCTGGATGGACGACGAGGCGCTGCACCGCACGCTGACCACCGGCCGCTGCACCTACTGGTCGCGCAGCCGCCAGGAGTACTGGGTCAAGGGCGACACCTCCGGCTCGCAGCAGTGGGTGCAGTCGGTCGCGCTCGACTGCGACGGGGACACCCTGCTCGTGAAGGTCGACCAGGTCGGCTCGGGCGCCTGCCACACCGGGGACCGCACCTGCTTCGACGCGACCGTCCTGCCCGCGGTCGTCGGGGCGCCATGAGGCCCATCACGACGACCTTGGGGCTCACCTCCCCCACGGCGGAGGAGTTCCCGGCGCACGAGGCGGTCGTGCCGGTCGTCCGGCGCCTGCTCGCCGACGGCGAGACGCCCGTCGGCGTCTACCGCAAGCTCGCCGGAGGACAACCGGGCACGTTCCTGCTCGAGTCCGCCGAGCAGGGCCGCCAGTGGTCGCGGTACTCGTTCGTCGGCGTCCGGAGCGCGGGCCTGCTGACCGAGCGCGACGGCAAGGCGCTCTGGGTCGGGGAGGGCGACCTCGACCTGCCCGAGGACCCGCTCGAGGCGCTGACGGAGCTGTCGGTCCGCCTGCGGACACCTCGCCGCGAGGGTCTGCCGCCGCTGACGGGCGGGTTGGTCGGCTACCTGACGTACGACGCGGTCCGCCGCATGGAGCGCCTGCCCAGCACGGCGGTCGACGACATCGGGATGCCCGAGCTGGCGATGATGCTGGCGACCGACCTGGCGGTGCTCGACCACGCCGACGGGACCGTCCTGCTCATCGCGAACGTGGTGCGCGGGATCGGCGACGACTCGTACGAGGGCGCCGTCGCCCGGCTCGACGCCATGTCCGCGGCGCTGGCCCAGCCGACGCCGGGGAGCGTCGCGACGCTGGACCTGACCGCCGAGCCCGACGTCGTCCGGCGCACCAGCCCGGAGGAGCACCAGGCGCGGGTCGAGGTCGTCAAGGAGCACATCCGCGCCGGCGACGCCTTCCAGGTGGTGCTGAGCCAGCGCTTCGAGGTGCAGACCGACGTCGACGGCCTGGACGTCTACCGGGTCCTGCGCGCCAGCAACCCGTCGCCGTACATGTACCTCCTGCGCTTCGCCGGGCGCGAGAGCGCGTACGACGTCGTGGGCTCCTCGCCGGAGGCCCTGGTGACCGTGACCGGTGACCACGCTGTCCTCCACCCGATCGCCGGCACCAAGCCGCGCGGGGCGAGCCCGGAGCAGGACGCCGCGCTCGCCGCCGAGCTGCTCGGCGACCCCAAGGAGCGCAGCGAGCACGTGATGCTCGTCGACCTCGGGCGCAACGACCTCGGCCGCGTGTGCACCCCGGGGTCGGTCGACGTCGTCGACTTCATGCAGATCGAGCGCTACAGCCACGTCATGCACATCGTGTCGACCGTCGTCGGCACGGTGCAGCCCGACAAGGACGCCCTCGACGTGCTCAAGGCGACGTTCCCGGCCGGCACGCTGTCCGGGGCCCCGAAGCCGCGGGCCATGGAGATCATCGAGTCGCTGGAGCCGACCCGGCGGGCGCTCTACGGCGGGACCGTCGGCTACGTCGACGCCAGCGGCGACATGGACATGGCCATCGCCATCCGGACCGCGGTGCTGCACCAGGGCCGCGCGTACGTGCAGGCCGGCGCCGGCGTCGTGGCCGACAGCGACGCCGCCACGGAGGAGGCCGAGACCCGGCACAAGGCCCGGGCGGTGCTCTCGGCGATCGCAACCGCCGAGGGGCTGACGGAGCTGCGATGACCGCTTCCGACCGACGGCGCGAGCTCACCGGCGCAGTCGCCGGTGCCGCTGCTGCCGGAGCTCTGGCCCTCGTCGCGGGCGGCCAGGCCTGGGCCGCGGTGACGGCGGAGCGGCGCGCACCCCTGCCGCCGGTCGCCGCAGTGCTCTCCGGGGCCGACGCCGCCCCGCTCGTGCCGGCCACGGGCCTGGTGCTGCTCGCCGCGGCCGTGGCACTGCTGGCCGTGCGGCGGGCCGGGCGGATCGTCGTCGGCCTGCTCCTGGCCACGGCCGGCGGCGTGCTGGCGTGGTCCGGGGTGCGCGCGCTCACCGGCGGGCTGGACGACGCCGCGAGAAGGCTTCCCGGCGTGGGGCGCTCGGCCGGAGCGGTGACGGTCGACGTCGCGGGGGCGTGGCCCCTGCTGGCCGTCGTCGCGGGTCTGTTGGGGATCGGCGTCGGGGTGCTCGTCGTGCTGCGCAGCCACTCCTGGCCCGCGATGGGACAGCGGTACGAACGCGCCCCCGGTTCGGCGCCGGCCGGCCGCCCCGAGACCGACGAGGACCGCGCGCAGGCGGCCTGGAAGGCCCTCGACCGCGGGGAAGACCCGACCACCTGAGCACACCGGCCCGGCCTCTTACCGGAACCGGGCGAGGCCGGTGCACCCGCCCCCCGGCCGGGCTGGCTGTCCGCTCCTTCTAGAGTGTGTCCACCGATCCGCCTGGTGAGGGACGTCCTGTGACTTCGGGAGGGCCGCGTGAGCAGCTGCGCAGCGGTGTCGACGGGTCCACGACCGTGAACGTTCTCGACGAGATCGTCGCCGGTGTCCGGGAGGACCTCGCTGTCCGCGAGGCATTGACCCCGCTGGCCGAGATCAAGGCCGCGGCGCTCGACGCCCGGCCGGCCGTCGACGCGCTGGCCGCCTTGCGTGCCCCCGGCGTCGGGGTCATCGCCGAGGTCAAGCGGCGGAGCCCGTCGAAGGGCGCGCTCGCCGAGATCCCCGATCCGGCCCAGCTCGCCGCCCAGTACGCCGCCGGCGGCGCCCGTGTGATCAGCGTGCTGACCGAGCGCCGGCGCTTCGGCGGCTCGCAGGCCGATCTGGACGCGGTGCGCGCCGTCGTCGACGTCCCGGTCCTGTGCAAGGACTTCGTCGTCACCAGCTATCAGGTGCACGAGGCCCGGGCGCACGGCGCCGACGTCGTCCTGCTGATCGTCGCCGCGCTGGAGCAGAACG
>JAOPVV010000015.1 GCA_025966005.1 Frankiales bacterium | reverse complement strand
CGCGCGACCTGCGGCGGCGCTGCGCGGCCGACCCGTCCGCGCTGGTCGGCGTCTTCCCCGGCAGCCCGGACGCGCTGACGGTCCTGACCGGCCGCGAGGTCCGCGGCGGCTGGGCCTGGGCCAGCTGGCACGTCTACCCCGGGGCCGGTGAGGTCGTCCGGACCCGGTCCCGGCTGGTGACCGCGTGACCCCGCGCAACCTCAAGATCATCGCCATCGTGCTGGTCCTGGCCGGCATCGGCGGGATCATCGCGCTGTCGCGCAGCGGGAACCCCAAGGACCACGTGCTGCGGACCTACGACGTGGTCTCGCAGGAAGGCGACTCCTACACGCTGACCTCGCCCGACCCGGTCACGAAGACCGCCGGAGACATCAGGGACGCCTGGAAGCCGGCCCAGGAGCTGGTCGACCCGGGCGGCACCTTCCTGCGCTACAAGGACCTCGTCGTCGCGGTGACGCCGCGGGTCGAGGGCGGCTCGACGATCTACCTCGACGACGAGGAGCGCGGCTACGGCAGGTGGTTCCCGTACGTCGTGGGCTTCTGGGGCTTCGGCGGCACCGGCGGCCCGATCGGCGGCACGCGTGGCGGCGGGCCCGGGGCGGGCAAGTGAGGCGCGCCCTGCTGCCGGCCGTCGCGGCCGTCCTGCTGCTGGCCGGCCCCGCCGCGGCCGAGAACCCGGTGCTCGATGCCGAGGGCGACGCCGACGTCGCCGCCGCCCTCGCGGAGGCGCAGGAGGTGCAGGACGTCTGCTACGGCTACGTCCTGCTGGTCTCCGACGGCGACACCGGGCAGTTCTCGGGCACGTTCGCGTCGTCCTCCGCCGGCCCCGGGATCCCGGCCTCCACGGCCCCCGGCTGCAGCCGCGGCGCGGTCGAGGTGCAGGCCTCGATCACCTACACCTCGTCGTTCTCCGAGGCCGAGGACTCCGCCTCCTGGCAGGTGCTCAGCACCATCGGCGGCGGCCTGACCATCGACGACGTCGAGCGGGTCACCGGTGCCGGCGCCTCCGACCTGCTCGACGACGGCAGGAGCGAGACCGTCCTGCTCGACGCGGTCCTGTCACTGCCGGGCCTCGCGAGCGAGCTGGCCGGCCTGCCGCCGGTCGTGCTCGAGCCCAACGCCTCGCCGCTGCCCGACGACGCCCGCGCGACCGACACCCCCGGCAGCGACTGGCTGCGGCAGAACGGCGCCGTGCTCGGCCTGTGCGTCGTCGCGATCGTCGCGGGCGTCGTCCTGCTGCTGCTGTCGCGGCGCACGCCGCGGCCGGCCGGCTCCGAGCGCGGGTCCGCCCCGCCCCGCCTGTTCGGCCCGCCCCGCACCGGTGCGACCGATCCCCGAGACCCCTACCGTCCGACCGACCCCCGGAGCACCCTGTGAACGAGCTCGACGACCTGGTCCGCGGCGTGCTGGCGACCCTGGCCTACGCCGCCGTCGGGGGGACCGTCCTCGGCCTGGGCTACCTCGTCCTCGACGCGATCACGCCCGGGAACCTGCGCCACCTCGTCTACGCCGACCACAACGCCAACGCCGCGGTGCTGGCCGGCGCCAACGTGCTCGCGCTGGCCGGCATCGTCACGACCGCGATCGTCACGTCCGACGACGACCTGGGACGCGGCGTGCTGGACTCGGCGGTCTACGGCCTGCTGGGCATCGCGCTGCTGGCACTGGCCTTCAAGGTGATCGACGCGCTGACCCCGGGCAACCTCGGCAGCATCTGCACCGACCCGCAGGGCACCCCTGCCGTGTACGTCACCGCCGCGTTCCAGATCGCCCTGGGGGCGGTGCTCGCGGCGGCGATCTCGTGACCGTCCTGGCCGTGCCGGCGGCCGGCCCGGAGCCGCTGCTCGAGCTGCCCGTCGGACGGCGGGCCGCCCGGTTCCTGCTGCTGGCCGCGGTGTTCCTGTGCGCCGCGTGCGGCCTGGTCTACGAGCTCGCCCTGATCACGCTGGGGCAGTACCTCGTCGGCGGGTCGGTCTACCAGACCTCCCTGGTTCTCGGGGTGTTCGTCTGCTCGATGGGGCTCGGCTCGTTCGCCAGCAAGCCGCTGCTCCCCCGGGCGGCCGCCGGCTTCGCCGCGGTCGAGCTCGCGCTGGCGCTGGCCGGCGGCCTGTCGGTGCTCGGCCTGTACGCCGCCTACTCCTGGCTCGACCTCTACACGCCGGCGCTGATCGCCACCTCGGTCGTGGTCGGCGGGCTGATCGGCGCCGAGATCCCGCTGCTGATGGCCCTGCTGCAGCGCATCCGGCGGCAGGACGCCGGCGAGGCCGCGGCCGACCTGTTCGCGGTCGACTACGTCGGGGCGCTGGCCGGGGGGCTGGCGTTCCCGTTCCTGCTGCTGCCGGTCTTCGGCCAGGTCCGCGGCGCGATCGTGGTCGCCGCGGTCAACCTGCTGGCCGCCGTGGGCATCGTCGTGCTGCTGCGGCACGCGCTCTCGCGCCGGGCCCGGCGCGCCGTCACGGTCGGCGTCGTGGTCGTCGCGGCCGCCCTGGCACTGGCCGCGGCGACGTCCGCCCAGTTCCTCGTCTCGGCCCGGCAGGCGCTCTACGACGACCCGGTCGTGGTCTCGCAGCGGTCGGCCTACCAGGAGATCGTGCTGACCGAGACGCTGCCGTCTCGCGGCGGCCCGGCCGACGTGCGGCTGTTCCTCGACGGCGACCTGCAGTTCTCCTCGACCGACGAGCACCGCTACCACGAGGCGCTGGTCCACCCCGCCGTGCTGCCGGGCGCCCGCTCGGTGCTGGTGCTGGGCGGCGGCGACGGCCTGGCCGCCCGCGAGGTGCTGCGCCACGACTCGGTGCGCCGCGTGGTCGAGGTCGAGCTCGACCCGGCCGTGCTGGAGCTGGCCCGCACCGACCCGCGGATGGTCGCCGCGAACGAGGGGTCCCTGGACGACCCCCGCGTCGAGGTCGTCGTCGACGACGCCATGTCGTGGCTGCGCACCGCCGCCGGGCAGTTCGACGCGGTGGTCGTCGACATGCCCGACCCGGACGCGCCCGCCACGGCCAAGCTGTACTCGCAGGAGTTCTACGGCCTGGCCGCCCGGGCCCTCGCGCCGGGCGGGCGGCTGGTCGTGCAGGCCGGCTCGCCGTACTTCGCGCCCGAGGCCTTCTGGTGCATCGGCGCGACCGTGGCCTCCGCCGGCCTGCAGGTGACGCCGTACCACGTGGACGTGCCCAGCTTCGGCGACTGGGGCTTCGTGCTGGCCGCCCGCGGAGCGGCGCCCGTGCCGTCGGTCGACCCCGGCGTGGTGGGGCAGCTGCGCTTCCTCGACGGCGACGTGCTGGCGGCCGCGACCGTCTTCCCGAAGGACCGCTCGCCCGACCGCAGCGTCGAGATCAGCACGCTCGACCGTCCCCGCATCCTCGAGTACGAGGCCCGCGGCTGGCGCGGCTACTAGCGGCTCACACCCGCCGGGCCGGTGAGCAAGCCCTCGTACCCCTGGACGGCCGAGCCGGCGCCGCGCCCCTACGCTCGGCGGATGGCTGACTTCCCCGAGGTGCGGCTCCACGTCGTCACCGGCAAGGGCGGCACCGGCAAGACCACGGTCGCCGCCGCACTCGCGCTCGCGCTCGCCAGTGGTGGCAGGAAGGTGCTGCTGGTCGAGGTCGAGGGACGGCAGGGCATCGCCCAGCTGTTCGACACGCCGCCGCTGCCGTACGAGGAGCGCAAGGTCGCGGTCGCACCCGGCGGGGGCGACGTCTACGCCCTGTCGATCGACCCCGAGGACGCGCTGCTGGACTACCTCCACATGTTCTACAAGCTGTCGCGCACCGGCGTGGCGGCCCGCACACTGCGCCGGATCGGCGCGATCGAGTTCGCCACGACCATCGCGCCCGGCCTGCGCGACGTCCTGCTCACCGGCAAGGTCAAGGAGGCGGTCGTCCGGCAGGCGAGCGGGCGGCACGTCTACGACGCCGTCGTGCTGGACGCCCCGCCCACCGGCCGGATCGCCCGCTTCCTCAACATCAGCCACGAGATCGGCGGGCTGGCCAAGGTCGGCCCGCTCAAGAGCCAGTCCGACGGCGTCATGGCCGTCCTGCGCTCGCCGCAGACGGCGGTGCACCTGGTGACCCTGCTCGAGGAGATGCCGGTGCAGGAGACGCTCGACGGCGTCCACGACCTGCAGCTGATCGGGCTGCCGGTCGGCGGCGTGGTCGTCAACGCCGTGCGCGCACCGCTGCTGCACCCGGCCGACCTGCGCGCCGCCGAGGACGGCCAGCTCGACACCGCCGCGCTGACCGCCGGGCTCGAGAAGGCCGGCCTGGACGCGCCGGCCGAGCTGGTGTCCTCGCTCGCCGCCGAGGCCGGCGACCACGCGGTCCGGGTCGCCCTCGAGGAGCGCGGGCGCGACGCGCTCGGCGCCCTCGAGCGGCACTCCTACGAGCTGCCGCTGCTCGCCGACAGCGTCGACCTGGCCGGGCTGTACGAGCTCGCGGCCCTCCTGCGAGAGCAGGGGATGGCGTGACCGCCCACAGGAGGGACAGCATGACCTGGCACCCGCCCGTCTTCGACGTCGACAGCGTGCTCGACACCGCGCAGATCCTGGTCTGCACCGGCTCCGGCGGCGTCGGCAAGACCACGACCGCGGCGTCCCTGGCGCTGCGGGCGGCCGAGCGCGGCCGCCGCACCGTCGTCCTCACCATCGACCCGGCCAAGCGGCTCGCGCAGTCGATGGGGCTCACCGAGCTCGACAACACCCCGCGCGCCGTCCTCGGGATCGACGCCTCCAAGGGCGGCTCGCTCGACGCGATGATGCTCGACATGAAGCGGACGTTCGACGAGATCGTCCTCACCCACGCCGAGGACGACAAGGCCGCCCAGATCCTCGGGAACCCCTTCTACCAGGCGCTCTCGAGCTCCTTCGCCGGCACGCAGGAGTACATGGCGATGGAGAAGCTGGGCCAGCTCAAGGCCACCGGCGACTACGACCTCATCGTGGTCGACACCCCGCCGACGCGGTCGGCGCTGGACTTCCTCGACGCCCCCGACCGGCTGACCACCTTCCTCGACGGCCGGATGATCCGCATCCTGCTGGCCCCCGCCAAAGCGGGCGGGAAGGCGTACTTCAAGGTCGTGAGCACCGGCTTCGCCGTCTTCACGAACGTCATCACGAAGATCATCGGTGCGCAGGTGCTGCAGGACGTGTCGCAGTTCGTCGGCGCGCTCGAGACGATGTTCGGCGGGTTCCGCGAGCGGGCGCAGGCGACCTACGACCTGCTCAAGGCCCCCGGCACGGCCTTCGTCGTCGTCGCGGCCCCCGAGCGGGACGCGCTGCGCGAGGCGGCCTACTTCGTCGAGCGGCTCGAGCAGGAGTCGATGCCGCTGGCGGGCCTGGTCGTGAACCGGGTGCACCGCACCGCCGGCAGCCACCTGTCGGTCGAGCGGTCCATCGCCGCGGCCGACTCGCTCGACGAGACCGGCGGTCACGAGCTGACCAGCGCGGTGCTGCGGCTGCACGCCGACCGGGTCGCGCTGTCGGCCCGCGAGCGCCGCCTGCAGGAGCGCTTCAGCGGCGCCCACCCGTCGGTGCCGGTGGTCGAGGTGGCCGCGCAGCCGGGTGACGTCCACGACCTCGACGGCCTGCGGGCCGTCGGGGCCGACCTGGCCGGTGGGCTCGAGGCGGCTCTCCCGGCCTGATCAGGCTCCGGTCAGCCGGTGGCGACGTGCGACGCGCGGGCGTCCTCGAGCAGCAGGCGCCAGGACAGGACGCCCGGACGACGGCGCAGCAGGGCACGGCGCTCCCGCTCGGTCATGCCGCCCCAGACGCCGAACTCGACGCGGTTGTCGAGGGCGTCGGACAGGCACTCGGTGCGGACCGGGCAGCCCATGCAGACGGCCTTCGCCCGGTTCTGCGCCGCACCCGTGACGAACAGCTCGTCGGGGTCGGCCGTGCGGCAGGCCGACAGCGCCGTCCAGGCCTGCGGGCCGTCGGTGGCCGGGGTTCCGAGGCTCATGAGGCGGTCCTAAGGGAGGAGGGGGTCACCAGGAGGGGCTGGCTCGACCACGGTAGGTAACCGATGCACGCAGGGGCAGCGCCCACAAGGCCCATCTTCGACTAGTCCCTTCGAGTCACACCGGGTCAGAGCGGGCGACCCGGACGTACCGGCCTGAACCGGACGCAAAGACGGATCCTGCCGGCGCGCCGTACGCTCGGAGCCGTGCCTCGCAACGCCTCGACCGCCGCCCGCCTGACGTACGCGCTGATCGTGAGCGTTCTGGCCGGCCTCCTGCTCGCGGCCGCCGCGTTCCCGCTCGTCGGCAGCCTCGGCCTCACCGCCAAGAGGGGGGCCGACGAGTTCCTCGTCCTGCCGGAGGAGCTCGAGTCCGAGGACCTCAACCAGCGCAGCCGCATCCTGGCCGCCGACGGCTCGACGATCGCGCTGCTCTACGCCGAGAACCGGGTCGAAGCGAAGCTGCAGGAGGTCCCGGAGCTGGCCCGCAAGGCCGTCATCGCGATCGAGGACTCCCGCTTCTACGCCCACCGGGGCGTCGACTACAAGGGCACGCTGCGCGCCGCGATCGAGAACGCCAGGGCCGGCAGCGTCAGCCAGGGCGGGTCGACCCTCACCCAGCAGTACGTGAAGAACGCCCTGCTGCAGGCGGCCAGCACCAAGGCCGGGCAGCAGGCCGCGACCGAGCAGTCCCTGGACCGCAAGCTCAAGGAGGCGCGGTACGCCCTGGCGATCGAGCGCCGCATGAGCAAGGATGAGATCCTCGAGGGCTACCTCAACATCGCCTACTACGGCAACGGCGTGTACGGCATGGGCACCGCCGCCAACTTCTACTTCGGCAAGCCGGTCAAGGACCTCACGCTGGCCCAGGGCGCGCTGCTCGCCGGCATCGTCCAGACGCCCGGCCGCTTCGACCCGGTCAAGGCGCTCAAGGACCCGGAGGTCATGCAGACCCTCCTGACGCGCCGCAACCTGGTCCTGAGCCGCATGCGCGACCTCGGCTACATCACCGAGGTCCAGCGCGCCGAGGCCAGCGCCGAGCAGTCCGCCCCGGGCCGTCCGCTGTTCACCATCCGGACGGTCGGCAGCGGCTGCGAGGCGCCGGGGGTCAAGGCGCCGTACTTCTGCGACTACATCCGCAACGCCCTCGAGCGCACGCCGATGGGGGCCGCGCTGGGCGCGACGCTCGAGGAGCGCCAGGACCGGCTGCTCGGCGGCGGCCTGACGATCAGGACGACGCTCAGCCCCGGCGTGCAGTCCATCGCCCAGCGCTCGGCCGAGGAGGCGGTCCCGCCCGCGGACGACTTCGGCGCCGGTGCGGTCGTCGACATCGTCGAGCCGGGCACCGGCTACGTGAAGGCGATGGCGGTCAACCGCCGCTACACCGAGAAGGACCTCCCGGGCCACACCAAGGTCAATCTGGCGATCGGGGGCTCGAGCGGCTTCCAGGGCGGCTCGACGTTCAAGGCCTTCGTGCTGGCCGACGCGATCCGGCAGGGCATCCCGCTGGGCTTCACGCTGTACGCGCCGCAGCAGTACACCTCGAAGGTCTTCGAGAAGTGCGTCGACTGCGGGCCGTACGAGCCGCAGAACGCCGGTGACAGCGAGTCCGGCACCTTCGACCTGGTGACCGCGACGCACGACTCGGTGAACACCTACTTCGTGCAGCTCGAGGAGCGCCTGAGCGCCGACGGCAAGGTCGAGAGCTCCGCGGCGCTGGCCGAGTCGATGGGGGTCAAGCAGTTCGCCGGCGGGCGCCCGTCCGCACCGCTGAACCGCGGCGGCTCGTTCGTGCTCGGCGGCAACGAGGTCAGCCCGCTCGACATGGCCGCGGCGTACGCGACCTTCGCCGCCCGCGGCCTCTACTGCCCGCCGCGCCCGATCGTCGAGATCACCGATGCCCGGGGCGGGCAGATCGCCCTGCCGCCGCAGCAGTGCAAGCAGGTGCTCGAGCAGCCCGTCGCCGACACGGTCAACCAGGTCCTGTCCGGCGTCATCGACGGCGACACCCGTGGGCGCACCGGACGCGCGGCGTCGATCGGGCGCCCCGCGGCGGGCAAGACCGGCACGACCAACGGCTCCAAGGCCGCCTGGTTCATCGGCTACACCCCCCAGCTGTCGACCGCGGTGTGGGTCGGCTACCCGGGCAGCGGACCGCAGGACCCGGTCAAGGACATGCGCCGGGTCCGGATCAACGGCCGCTACTACCCGCAGGTCTACGGCGGGACGATCCCGGCGCCGATCTGGGCGCGCACGATGCGCGGCGCGCTCGAGAACGTGCCGGAGCGGTCGTTCGAGCGGCCCGACCGCAGCGCGACCGAGGGCCAGGACGTCGTCATCCCGGACGTCTCCGGGCTGCCGCTCGACGTCGCCGAGAAGACCCTCGTCGAGGCCGGGTTCTCCGTCCGCGACGGCGGACGCGTGCGGGCGGCCCCGATCGACAGCGGGCTGGCGGCCTACACCTCACCGCGGGCCGGGCGCGAGCGCCCGTTCGGCAGCACCGTCACGCTCTACGAGTCCAACGGCCGGGCCCGGCAGGCCGTGGCGCCGTCGGTCGCGCCGATCGTGCCGCTCGCGCCCGCCCCGGTGCAGGAGCAGCCGGTCCAGCCCGTCCAGGGGCCGGGCAACGGCAAGGGACCCGGGAAGAAGTAGCGCCTACGCCAGCGCGGCGCGCACGGCAGCGGCGACGCGCCCGCCCTCGGCCCGGCCGGCGACCTTCGGGCCGACGGCCTTCATGACCGCCCCCATGGCCTGCGGACCGCTCGCCCCGCTCTCGGCCAGCGCCTCGGCGACCAGCGCCGTCAGCTCCTCGTCCGACAGCTGGGCCGGCAGGTAGGTGACCAGCACGGCCTCCTCGTCGACCTCGCGCTGGGCGCGGTCCTCGGCGCCGCCGGCGCGGAACGCCTCGGCCGCCTCGCGGCGCTTCTTGGCCTCGCGGCCGAGCACCTTGAGCTCCTCGTCGGCGGTGAGGGTGCGGGCCGCCTTGCCGGCGACCTCCTCCATGCCGATCGCGGTGAGCACCATGCGCAGCGTCGCCGTCCGCAGCTCGTCGCGCGCCTTCATCGAGGTCGTGAGGTCGTCCTGCAGCCTGTCCTTGAGCTCGCCCATGCGCCGAAGGCTAGTCGGCGCCTACGGTGGCGCCGTGGCACCAGTCCCCTCCCGCCGCGCGCTGCTCCCCCTCGCCGCGGCCGCGCTGGCCTGGCCGTTCGTCGAGCCGCACCTGCCGGTGCTGCGCCGGCTCGACGTGCCGGCCCTGCCGCCCGTGTCCGCACCCCTGACGGTGCTGCACCTGTCGGACCTGCACCTGCTGCCG
>JAOPVV010000013.1 GCA_025966005.1 Frankiales bacterium | reverse complement strand
GGGCTCACCGGACCACCACGGCGCGGGGGCTGGTCGCCTGGACGGTGCCGCTGCCGCGCCAGACCGCGCGCCACACGGTCGTGCCGCGCCCGGTCGGCGTCCAGGCCAGGTCGTAGGCGGTGTCGACAGGACCGGCCAGCAGGGGTGCAGTGCGGGCCGTCCGCCAGGAGCCGTCGGGCTGGCGGACCTGCAGCGCCACGGACGTGCCTGCCTGGCGCGGCCGGACGACGCCGTGCAGCCGGACGGGCCGCCCGACGGCGGCGGCGCTGCGGGCGGGCAGGTCGAGGGTCGTCACGACGGCCGCCGGCGGGTACGGCTGGGCGGTTTCCGGGGTGAGCGTCGCGGCGAGGAAGCGCACCGTCGCCGGCCAGGCGGTCGGCTGGAAGCCACGCGCGTGCAGGCTCCCGGGCAGCACCTGGACGCGGCTCGGGACCCCGTGGCGCGACAGCGCGGCGTCCATCACCCAGGCCTGCCGCGGGTCGATCTGCTCGCCCTCGCTCGACAGGCTCAGCGTCGACGCGTGACCGGCGGTGACCCCGGCGGCGGGCGACGCGGCCCGGTACTCGTCGGGGCAGGCGGCGGGGGCGCAGCCCATGAGGTCGCGCACGACCTTCGCCGCCAGGCCGGAGTGCGCGCAGCCCGTCGCGGCGCAACCGCCCGAGCTGCGCTGGCCGACGACGCCGGCCAGGTCGTTGACGCCGGACCAGGTGACGACCGCCCGCACCGCCGGACGATCGGCTGCAGGCTCGCCGAGCAGCGCCGCGAGGTGCGCGCCGGCGCTGTCACCGACGGCGCCGATCCGGTCGGGGTCGATGCCGAGCTCGGCCGCACGCGCCTGCAGCAGCCGCACCGCCGCGACCGCGTCGTCGTAGGGCGAGGGCCAGACGTGCTGCGGCGCGAGCCGGTAGTTCAGCGCCACCGCCGTCCAGCCGTGGGTCCGGACCAGGTCGACGGCCTCGGTCGTCCACTCGGTGCTGTCGCCGATCTGCCAGCCGCCGCCGTGCACGAGCAGCACGGTCGGCCGCGGCTGCGGCGGCCCGGACGGGCTGTAGACGTCGAGGGTCTGCACCAGCCCGTGGGGGCCGAACGCCAGCGTCCGCCGGACGACGCCCTCGGCGACGGTGAACGCCGTCTCGAGCGGCGGGGCGATGCCGGGTGTGCGGGCCGGCGCGGCGGGCGGGACGGCGGCGACCGGGTCGACGACGACGGCCGGCTGCGCACCGGCCAGGGCGGGGTCGAGCGTCCCGGGCGCCGGCAGCAGCAGCCCGACGGCCAGCAACGACGGGGCGAGCAGGGCCAGCCGGGCCCGCCGCTGCCGCACGTCCGCCCCCTGCTGTCGTCGATCCTCGAGCCAGATCGTAGGTGGGGCCCGCCGGATAGCCTGGGGAGGTCCCTCACCCCTGCGACGCGACGAGGTGCCCGTGCCCACCGGCAAGGTCAAGTTCTACGACAAGGACAAGGGCTTCGGCTTCGTGTCCCGCGACGACGGCGGCGACGTCTTCGTCCCCAAGTCGGCCCTGCCCGACGGTGTCGAGGAGCTCAAGGCCGGGTCCCGCGTGGAGTTCGGGGTGGCCGCCGGCAAGCGTGGCGAGCAGGCCCTGTCGCTGACCGTGCTCGACGCGCCGCCGACCCTGGCGAGCGCGCGCCGTCCTACCGAGGAGCTGCAGGTGATGGTGGAGGACACGATCAAGCTGCTCGAGGGCGTGCAGGGCGCGCTGCGCCGCGGCAAGCGCCCCGACCGCGATGGCAGCAAGCGGCTCGGCGCCATCCTGCGCGCCGTCGCCGGTGAGCTGGAGGGCTAGTCCCTAGCGGGAGACCAGCTGGAACTGCCAGGAGCCGCGGGCCTTGGGCTCGCCTCCCTGGCCGTCGTCCTCGGCCAGTGCCCGCACGGTGAGCAGCAGCTCGGCGTCCGGCCCGAGGTCGGGCAGGTCGAAGGCGTAGTAGTGCTTGTCCTCCTGCACGCCCGAGCTGACCTGCTGCTGCTCGGGGTTGGCCGGGTCGACGATCGTGACGATCCAGCGGCTGTCGGCGAGCTCCTTGTCGACGTCGATGCCCAGCGTGCCGGGCAGGACCTCGAGCGTCGGGACGTCCTCGTTGCGCTGCGCGCACTCGTCGCCGGTCTGGTCCTCGAAGCACCAGACACCGGCCTCGGCGTAGACGCTGCGGCCCTCGTTGACGACGGTGACGATCGGGGCGGGCTTCTCGCAGGCGGTGAGGGCGGCCAGGGAGACCATCGCCGAGGCGGTGACGAGCAGGCGTCGACGGGCGGTCATGCGGGGCTCCGGATCGGTCGGTGTCGTCCGCCCGTCGCGAGGTCTGGGAGACTGACCTCGTGCCAGGTGTGAGACGACGGTTGCGGGACGTCCAGAAGAAGGTATCCGGCGTGCTCGCCGGTCCGCGCGACGACTCCGCCCCGCCCCCCGCCGCAGACGAGCAGGAGATCCCCGCTGTGACCAGCACCACTGACGCCGAGGCTCCTGAGGCGCCTGCCGAGCCCGCTGCTGCCGTCCCCGAGGTCGACGCCGTGTGCGCCGCGGCGGTCGACCTGGCCCGTGCGGCGGCCGTCGAGGTGGCCGGTCCGGCCGTCGGCGAGCACCTCGGCGTCGAGGCCGACGACGACCGCGTCGTCACCCACTCCTTCGCCACCAGCGAGCCCGGCTACGTCGGCTGGCGCTGGGCCGTCACCGTCGTGCGCGCCGGCGAGACCGGCGTCGTCACCGTCGACGAGGTCGTCCTGCTGCCCGGGTCGGGCGCGCTGCTGGCTCCCGCCTGGGTGCCGTGGAGCGAGCGCGTCCAGCCCGGCGACCTCACCCCCGGCGACCTGCTGCCGCCGGCGCCCGACGACCCCCGGCTCGTGCCGTCCTACGGCGAGGTCGACGCCGACGAGCTGCCCCACGCGCTGCACCGCGAGCTCGGTCTCGGCCGTCCCCGCGTCCTGTCGCGCGACGGCCGTCTCGACGCCGCCGAGCGCTGGTACGACGGGCCCGCCGGTCCCGACACCCCGATGGCCAAGGCGGCCCCCGGGCGCTGCGGCGACTGCGGCTTCCTGGTGCTGCTGGCCGGCTCGCTCGGCCGGGTCTTCGGTGCCTGCGCGAACGGCATGGCCCCGGACGACGGCCGCGTCGTCGCCCTCACCCACGGCTGCGGTGCCCACAGCGAGACGGTCGTCGAGGTGGCCGAGAGCTCGTACGCCGGGATGGCCGTCGAGGACGACGAGTTCGAGGTCGTCGACCGCGCGCTCATCCCGACCCCCGACGCCGACGTCGCCGGCGAGGAAGCGCTGCCCGGCTCCGACGCGGTCGGCGTTGAGCTGCAGGACGGCGTCGTCGAGACCGAGGCCGTGGACGTCGTCGGCGAGCCGGCTGCCGAGAGCGTCTGACCGCCGCTCCCTCCCGGTCGTCCCTCCGGTAGCCGTCATCGCTGCGGTGGCCGCTGCGGTGGACGGACGGGCCCGGACGTCGGGTCTGGCCGGCTGCTGGTTCCGGCTGGCCGGCGACGCGTCGTCGCGGACCGCGGCCGCGCGCCGCAAGGGTCAGCACGTGTGGCTCGCACATGACCGGTGTCCGGTCGTCGCCCCTGCTGCGGGGCAGGCCCCGCGGGATGCGTGGCCCACACGTCGTTGAATTGTCAGTTCCGCCGCTGCGCAGGCATTCTCGCGGCACGTTCTGTCAGACCTCGCTGCCACGATGGTTCTCATGGCGGTCGGTCAGGCGGTGCTCTCCTCGATGTTGGACGTCGGGGCGATGGCCGACGCCGAGGGCCTGATCGAGCGGTTGGCGCTGGACCGGTGCGCGGCGCACGGCCGTCGGCTGCGGGCCGCGTTGCGGCTGCACGCGGTGCTGTCCGCCGCCGGGCGGCGGGCTCGGGACGAGCTCGCAGCTGGCGCTGGTGGAGCAGACCTCCGAGCAGGCCGCGCAGTTCCTGCTGTGCCAGGCCGAGCTGCTCGCCGGTCTGCCCGGCGGGCTGGAGGCGGTCGAGTGCGGGCTGCTGACGGTCGAGCAGTGCGCCGTCGTCGCTCGGACGCTGACGCCGCTGCCGGACCGGGT
>JAOPVV010000414.1 GCA_025966005.1 Frankiales bacterium | reverse complement strand
GCGGCGGCCGACGAGTCCGGCCTGCCGCTGGCCGCCGCGGCCCACCCGTCGCGCTGGTGGGGGCTGGCCCTGCCGACCGAGAGCGCCACGCCGGTGCACCCGGAGGGCACCCCGGTGCCGCTGTCGGGCACCTCGCTGTCGGGGCTCGAGGAGTGCCCGCTGCGCTGGTTCCTCGAGCACGAGGTCCACGCCCGGCAGGCCGCCACCTCCGCCATGGGCTTCGGCGGGGTCGTCCATGCCCTGGCCGACGAGGTCGCGACCGGGCGCACCCCCGCCGAGCTCGACGTCCTGGTCGAGCGGCTCGACACCGTGTGGGACCAGCTGGCCTACGACGCGCCGTGGCAGTCGGCGCAGCAGCACGAGCAGGCCCGCGAGGCCCTGCGCCGCTTCCTCGCCTGGCACAGCGGTGCCCGCGACCGCGAGCTGGTGGCCACCGAGATCGGCTTCGCCGTCGAGCTGTCCGTGCCCGGCGGCACCGTGCTGCTGCGCGGCTTCATGGACCGGGTCGAGCTCGACCGCGCCGGCCGGGTCCACGTCGTCGACCTCAAGACCGGCAGGGCCCCGTTCACGAAAAAGGCGATCACCGAGCACGCCCAGCTCGGCACCTACCAGCTCGCCGTGCGCGAGGGCGCGCTCGACGAGGTGCTGCCGGAGCGACCCGACGTCGGCGGCGCGGAGCTGGTGATGCTCCGCGTCGAGGACGGGGTCGGCCCCAAGGTGCAGGGCCAGGAGGCGCTCGAGGACGCCTCGCCGACCTGGGTCGAGGTGCTGCTGGACACCGCCGTGCGCCGGGTGCTGGGCGAGAGCTTCCCGCCCACCCCGCAGGAGCGCTGCGGCCGCTGCGCGTTCCGCACCTGCTGCCCGGCGCAGCCCGACGGACGGCAGGTCGTCACGTGACCCGACCCCGGGACGGACAGGACCGCGCTGGGCAGCCGCTCGCGCAGGACCTCTCCGTACAGCCCGCCGCGAACGCCCTCCCCGCACAGCCCTCCACCGGGCATCCCCTCGCCGAGCAGCCCGTCGTCGGACCGTCGGGCACCGGGCGGTCGCTGTCCGGGTCGCCGCCCGACGTGCAGGCCGGGTCCTGGCGACCGGAGCAGCTGCGCGAGCTCGTCGGGATCCCCTTCACCGACGAGCAGCTGGCCGCGGCGTCCGCGCCGCTCGCCCCCGGGCTGATCGTCGCCGGTGCCGGCTCGGGCAAGACCTCCGTGATGGCCGCCCGCGTGGTCTGGCTGGTCGTCACCGGCCAGGTCGCGCCCGACCAGGTGCTCGGGCTGACCTTCACCAACAAGGCGGCCGCCGAGCTGGCCGGTCGGCTGCGCGGGGCGCTGGCCCGGGCCGGTGTGGCCACGCGGGTCGTCGTCGGGGCCGACGGCACCGTCGAGGAGCCGGGTGAGCCGGTGGTCTCGACCTACCACGCCTTCGCCGGCCGGCTGGTCACCGAGCACGGGCTGCGGCTTGGGGTCGAGCCGCGGTCGCGCCTGCTGGCCGACGCCACCCGCTACCAGCTGGCGGCCCGGGTGCTGCGCCGCCACCGCGGCCCGATCACCCACCTGACCAGCCCGCTGTCGATGCTCGTCGGCGACCTGGTCGCCCTGGAGGGCGAGCTGTCCGAGCACCTCGTCTCGCCGCAGGAGCTGCTGGCGTGGGACGCCGACTGGCTGCGGCTGGTCGAGGCCGAGTGCGGCACGCACGAGGGCCAGAAGGGCAGCAAGGGCCACTGCGACGAGCTGCGCAAGATGGCTGCGGCGGCCCGCAAGCGCACCGAGCTGACCGCGCTGGTCCGGTCCTACCGCGAGGCCAAGGCCGACCTCGACGCCATCGACTTCGGTGACCAGGTCGCGCTGGCCGCCCGCCTCGCCGAGACCGTCCCGGAGGTCGGCGGCGCCGAGCGCGCGCGCTCGACCGTCGTGCTGCTCGACGAGTACCAGGACACCAGCGTCGCGCAGCGCCGGATGCTGGTCGGTCTGTTCGGCGGCGGCCACCCGGTCACCGCGGTCGGCGACCCCTGCCAGGCGATCTACGGCTGGCGGGGCGCGTCGGTCTCCAACCTCGACGGCTTCCCCACCCACTTCGCGCAGGCGGACGGCGAGCCGGCCGAGGTGTTCGCCCTCGCGGTCAACATGCGCTCCGGCGGACGGCTGCTGCAGCTGGCCAACGACGTCGCCGCCTCGCTGCGGCTGCGCCACCGGGTCGTCGAGCTGCAGGCCCCACCGGCGAAGGCCGAGCTCGGTGACGCCGTGGTGGCGCTGCACACCAGCTGGGTCGAGGAGTGCGCCTGGGTGGCGCAGCAGATCCGGACCGCCGTCGACGCCGGCACCCCCGCCCGCGAGTGCGCGGTGCTCGTCCGCGCGCGCAGCGACTTCGCCGACCTCTACGCCGCTCTCACCGCCGCCGAGCTGCCGGTGGAGGTCGTGGGCCTGGGCGGCCTGCTCAGCCTGCCCGAGGTCGCCGACGTCCTGGCGGTCCTCGAGGTGCTCGACGACCCGACCGCGAACGCCCCGCTCGTGCGGCTGCTCACCGGCCCGCGCTGGCGGCTCGGCGTGCGCGACCTGGCGGTGCTCGGGCGGCGGGCGCGCGAGGTGCTGCGCGCCGACTCCCACGACGGCTCGGCCGGGGACGTCGACGCCCTGGAGGCGGCGGTCGCCGGTGTCGACCCGTGTGACGTCGTGGCGCTGTCCGACGCCCTCGACCGGCCCGGCCACGAGGGCTGGTCGGTCGAGGCGCTGCAGCGGGTCACGGCCCTGAACGCCGAGCTGCGGCTGCTGCGGTCGTCGCGCGACGAGCCGCTGCTCGACCTCGTCCACCGGGTCGTCGAGGTGACGGGGCTCGACGTCGAGCTGGCGGCCTCACCGGAGGCGGTGCAGGCCCGCCGCCGCGAGTCGCTGTCGGCGTTCCTCGACGTCGTCGCCGACTTCACCGACCTCGACGGCGAGACCAGCCTGAGCTCTTTCCTGGCCTTCCTGCGCGCCGCCGAGGAGCACGAGCGCGGGCTCGACGCCGTCAGCCCGACGGGCAGCGACGCCGTCCAGCTGCTGACCGCCCACCGGGCCAAGGGGCTCGAGTGGGACGTCGTGGCCTGCCCCGACCTGACCGCGAAGGTGTTCCCGTCCGCGACCCTGCGCGGCGGCTGGACCAGCACCGCGGCCGTGCTCCCCGGGCCGCTGCGGGGCGACGCCGACGACCAGCCGTCGCTGTCGGCCTACGACAAGCAGGGGCTCAAGGGGTACGTGCAGGAGTGCCGCGACCACCTCGAGCGCGAGGAGCGGCGGCTGGGCTACGTCGCCTTCACCCGCGCCCGCCACCTGCTGCTCGGCAGCGGTCACTGGTGGGGCGCCACGCAGAAGAAGCCGCGCGGGCCCTCACCGTTCCTCGAGGAGCTCAAGGCGCACGCCGAGGCGGGCGGCGGCACGGTGGCGCTCTGGGCCGACGTCCCGGCGGTGTCGAGCAACCCGGCACTGGCCGAGCCGGACGCCCACGTCTGGCCGGCGCCGTACGCCCCCGAGCCGTACGCCGCACGCCGCTCGGCCGCCGACGCGGTGCTCGCCGACCTGGCCGTCCTGGCCGACGGCGGGGCGCTGGCCGACGACGACCTGACCGGGCTGACCCGCTGGGAGCGCGATCAGCTCGAGCGCTACGACCGCGAGGCGCAGCTCCTGCTCGAGGAGGAGCGGGCGGCGCGCCGCGGGGTGCGTGAGGTCGCACTGCCGACCGCGCTGTCGGCCAGCCAGCTGCTGAGGCTGCAGGACGATCCTGACGCGTTCGCCCGCGAGCTGGCCCGGCCGCTGCCCCGCCGTCCCGCCCCGGCGGCGTCCCGCGGCACCCGCTTCCACGCCTGGGTCGAGGCGCTGTTCGGCGAGCGCCCGCTGCTCGACCCCGACGAGCTGCCCGGCTCGGCCGACGACGGGCTCGTCGACGGCGCCGACCTGCTCGCGCTGCAGGAGGCCTTCCTCGCCACGCCGTACGCCGCCCGCAAGCCGCACCAGGTCGAGGCGCCGTTCGACCTGCCGCTGGCCGGCCGGGTCGTGCGCGGCCGGATCGACGCCGTCTACGAGCTGGGCGGCGGCCGGTGGGAGGTCGTCGACTGGAAGACCGGGCGCGAGAGCGCCGACCCGCTGCAGCTCGCCGTCTACCGGCTGGCCTGGGCCCGGCTCGTCGGGGTCGAGCCGTCCGCGGTCGACGCGGCGTTCCTGTACGTCGCCACCGGCCAGGTCGTCCGCTACGGCACCGAGCTGCCGGGCGAGGCCGAGCTCGCCGCGCTGCTCACCGGTCCCGTCGAGGCCGAGCCGCTGACGCTGCTCTGACCGCCGGCACGGGTCGCAGCTCGACCAGCAGACCGCGGTGGTCCGACACGGCCAGCTCGGGAGACTCGACCGACACCACCGGCGGCAGGTCGCCGGACCCGAGCACGTGGTCGAGCTGGATCTTCGGGTCCCACGCCGGGTAGGTCGGCGTCCGCGCCAGCACCTGCCAGCGCGAGAGCACCCGCGGGAACGGCGGCGGCATGTTGAGGTCGCCCAGCAGGACCCGCGGTCCGGGCAGCCGGTCGAGGTCGCCGGTCAGCGTCCGCAGCTGCTTGCCGTTCCACAGCGGGACGAACGACAGGTGGGTGGTCGCGACCGTCATGACCCCCAGCGGGGTCTCGATCACCGCTGCCAGCCCGACCCGCGGCTCGTCCTTGAGCCAGATGACCTGCCGGGTGCCGGGCAGCACGATCGGCGAGGGCACCGGCGCGGCCGGCAGCCGCGTGACGTGCCAGGAGCGGACGGGGTAGCGCGAGACCAGGCCGATGCCGTACGCCGCCTCGTCGCCGTCGTGGTCGCCGTCGTGCGCGGCCCGCCAGGCGGCGCCGGGAGTGCCGACCAGGGCCGGCACGAAGCGCCAGTGCTCGGCGCCCATCGCCTCGGCGACCTGCCGGGTGAGGTCGGCGGAGTGCGAGCGCGGCTGGTACCGGTCGACCTCCTGCAGCCCGACGACGTCGGCGCGCAGCGCGCGCACCGCGTCGGCCAGCCTGGACGGCGTGACGCAGCGGTCGGACAGGGACATCCCGTTGAGCAGGTTCAAGGTCGCCAGGCGCACCGGGCGGACGGTAGCCGCTCAGGTGGGCTCGCGGCGGTTGGCGCGGGCAGGTCGCTAGTGCAGGTCGCGGCGCGCGAACAGCAGCACGCCGACGCCGACGATGACGGCGGCGACGCCGCCCAGCACGAGCCCGCCGTGCAGGTTGGACAGCGCCAGCTCGCGGCCGCGTCCGCCGCCGCTGTCGGGCAGCTGGATCCGGTAGGCGCCGTCGGACATCAGCGCTGCGGCGTTGTCGCTCAGCAGCCACTGCTGCCAGGACGGCCGCAGACTGCGGACCACGTTCTCGACGAAGGCGAGCCACAAGAAGCCGACACCCAGCGCCGCGCCGGTGTTGCGCACCAGGTTGCTCAGGCCGAAGCCCAGCAGCGAGGTGAGCACGGTGAGCACCACCGCCCTGCCCTGCCGGCCCAGCAGGTCGGGGTAGAAGCCGGACGGCAGCGGCCCCGTCGTCCCCAGCCTGCTGGCCATCACCGCGGCGGTGCCCCACCAGAGCAGCTGCGCCACGACGGCGAGCAGCGCCGCGCCGGCCACCAGGACGCCCAGCTTGACGGCCATCACACGGACCCGGCGGGGCTCCCAGAACAGCAGCGCGACCATCGCCCGGCTCGACCACTCCGCGCCGACGTAGGTCGCGCCGAGCAGGAAGGCCAGCACGGCAGTCACCCCGGCGGCCCCGGCCGCGCCGTCCGGCAGCTGGTCGGCGAGCACGAACGGCTGGCGGTCGAGGAAGTCCGAGACGCGGAAGGCGCCGGCGGGGGTCTCGGGGCCGCAGACCTGCTCGGGCGGCACGTCGCGCGGCCGGCCGGGGTCGGCCAGGCACAGCTGCCGGGCCCGCTCCTGCTGCGCGACGGCCTCGTCGAGGCGCCCCTCGGCGGCCGCGACCTGGTCGGGTGTGGTGCGGCCGAACTCGGTCGCCGCGGCGATGCCGACGAACAGGGCGTAGCCGGCCAGTGCCACCAGCAGCAGGACGCGCACGAAGCGCCGGGAGGTGATCCGCCGCACCTCGGCCCGGGCCAGCGACGGGCGCCGGCTGGCGGCCGCGGCGCCGTACGGACCGGTGGGCGGGGCGAGGTCGGTCGTCACGGCTGCTGCCGGGTCAGGTCGAGGAACACGCTCTCCAGGTCGGCGGTCACCGGCGACAGCTCGGTCAGGTATAGGTCCTGCGCGACCAGCGCCCGCACCACGTCGGCCGGGTCGTCGGCCCCGTGCACCTGCAGCGCCCCGTCGACCTCGCTGACGGTGAAGCCCGCCGCGGTCAGGGCGTGGGCCGCCCGCCGCTGGTCGGGGACGCGCACCCGCAGGTCGCCGGCTGCGCCGCCGGCCAGCACCTGGCTCACCGGCCCGGTGGCGACGCACCGGCCGCGGGCCAGGATCGACACCGCGTCGCGGACCTGCTCGATCTCGGCCAGCAGGTGGCTGGACAGGAAGACCGTCGTGGACCCGTCGCTGCCCAGGCGCCGCACGAGCTCGCGGACCTCGCGGATGCCGGCCGGGTCCAGGCCGTTGCTCGGCTCGTCGAGCACCAGCAGCCGGGGCGACTTGAGCAGCGCCGCGGCGATGCCCAGGCGCTGCTTCATGCCGAGCGAGTAGCCCCGGAAGCGGTCGTCCGCGCGGTCGCGCAGGCCCACCAGCTCGAGGCACTCCTCGACCCGGGTCGCCGTGACCCCGGCGGTGTCGGCGAGCAGCCGCAGGTTCAGCCGACCGCTGAAGGCGGGGAAGAACAGCGGCGTCTCGACCAGCGCGCCCACCCCGCCGATGACCTGCGGGAGCGCCTGCGGCACAGGCTGTCCCAGCAGCCGGAGCTCACCGGCGTCGGCGCGGACGAGGCCGAGCAGGATCCGGATGGTCGTTGTCTTGCCCGAGCCGTTGGGGCCCAGGAAGCCGTGCACGCCCCCGGTGGCGACGACCAGGTCGAGCCCGTCGAGCGCCTTCTCCGGCGCCTTGCCCCTGCGCCGGTAGCTCTTGTGCGCCCCCGCCACCTCGATGACCGTCATGTGCGCCCCGTACGTCGCCGTACCGGCACCGTGCCACACGCCGGTCCGCAGCGTCACCTACGTCTCGACCAGGTCCTCCGGGCCCGGGTCGTCGCCGAGTCGCAGCTGCCAGCCGACGGCGCCCGTCAGCACGCCGCGGCCGGGGTCGGTGAGTAGGGTGGCCGTCGCGAGCAGCCGTCCGCCGCTCCCGGTCAGGCCCCACTGCGCCGCCTCCCGCGCCGGCACGTCCGCCAGCGCCGCTGCCACACCGGCGCGCTGGCCCACGGCGATGGAGCCCAGCTCGCGCGCGGGGACGCCCGGGAGCAGTGGCTCGGCGGTGAACGGGGTGCTGCCGTCGGGCATCACGCCGACCCAGCGCGGGACGGCGACCGCCACCGGCAGGCGGGTCCGCAGGACGGGCAGCGCGCGCACCAGCACCGAGAGCCGCTCGGCGCCCGAGGGAGCCAGCGGCAGCCGGAACACCTCGCCGCCGCCGGCGAGCACCACCTCGTCGTCGTGCACCGCGAGCGAGTGCAGGACCAGGCCCGGCCGGACCTCGGCGACCAGCCGCTCGAGCCGACTCATCCCGCGAGGTGCTCGAGCAGCAGCGCGGCGAGCCGGTCGGGCGCCTGCTCAGGTACCCAGTGGCTGACGCCCTCGAGCACCTCGAACCGGTACCGCCCCGCGACGTGCGCCGCCGTCCGCTCGGCACCGGCGCGACCGAGCGCGGCGTCCTGGTCGGACCAGACGTGCAGCGTCGGGACGGTCACCGGGCCCAGGCCGTCGAGGTCGGCGCGCGACTGCGCCCGGTAGTAGGCCAGCGCGGCGCTCATCGCACCGGGCTGCCGCAGCCGCTCGAGGCAGTGCTCGGCGTCGACGTCCGGTACCCCGCCGAACACCTGCAGCAGCTCGCCGTCGAGCATCCGCTGCTCGGTCTCGGGGGAGCGCCAGTCGCGCATGTACTGCGATCGGCGGCGCTGGTCGGCGTCGGTCGACAGCGCCTCGACGAACGCCAGCGGGTGGGGCACCGACACGGCGGTCAGGGAGCGCACGGCGGACGGGTGCCGCGCCGCGGTCTGCCAGGCGACCGCGGCGCCCCAGTCGTGACCGACGAGGTGCACCGGGCCGCCGACGGCGTCGACGACGGCCAGCACGTCGCCGACCAGGTGGGTCATCCGGTAGGGCTCGACGCCGTCCGGCCGGGCGTCGTGGGAGTAGCCGCGCAGGTCGGGCGCGACGACGCGGAAGCCGGCGTCGACGAGCGCCGGCCACACGCCGCGCCACGACCAGGACGTCTGCGGGAAGCCGTGCAGCAGCACCACGACCGGGCCGTCCGCGGGCCCGGTGGCGACGGCGTCGAGCACGAGGTCACCGGTCGGGATCCGCAGCCGCTGCATGGCGAGGCACCCTAGCCACGTGCCCTTGGTCCCCGTCACCGCCGACCTGCGCGACGCGGTGCTCGCGCTCGCGCCCCGGCCGGACCAGGAGGTGTTCAGCGGCCGCGCCGCCCGCACCCTCCCGGCCGCCGAAGCCGACCCGGTCCGCCACCCGGTCGCGGTCGTGGACGACAACGGCGTGCCCCTGGGCTTCTTCACGCTCGACGAGACCGGTGGCGACGTGCTGCTGCGGGGGTTCTTCGTGGACCAGCGCCACCAGCGGCAGGGACGTGCGCGCGGTGCACTGGCCGAGCTCCCGGGACACGTGCGGGCGCGCTTCCCGTCCGCGCCGGCCGTGGTCCTGACGGTGAACGTGCGCAACCCGGGGGCGTACGCCGTCTACCTCGCGGCGGGCTTCGCCGACACCGGCGAGCTCTACCTCGGCGGCCCCGCCGGCCCGCAGCACGTGCTGCGGCTCGAGCTCTAGGGGACGGCGGTGAGGACCTCGGCGTCGAGCGCGACCTCCACCGCGTCGCGCAGCCGCAGCGCGCCCAGCACCGTGGAGCAGGGCGTCACGCCGTACGCCGTCTGCTGCACCGGCACCCGGGCGGCGAGCGTCCAGACGCCGGAGGACTCGGCGACCCGGACGTCGACGACCAGGTCGTACGAGGTGCCGGCGATCGCCAGCGGGCCCGAGACCGCGTAGCCGCCGGGCACCGTCGCGATCACGCGGGAGGTCGACGGTGGCGTGGCGGTCGGCGTGCAGGGCGCCGAGGGCGTTCTTGCGGATGGAGGCGCGGTCCTTGTCCGACAGCGGCTTCGCGCCGCCCGTGCCGCCGCTCTCGTCACGAGGGCCATCGCCAGAGCATGCAGAATCCGGGGGTGCACCGGTCCGCCGTCCTCGCTGCTCGTGTCGTCGTCGCGGCCCTCGCGCTGGCGGCGTGCGGCGACGGCGCCGACC
>JAOPVV010000384.1 GCA_025966005.1 Frankiales bacterium | reverse complement strand
CCGCCGAGCTGTTCAAGGCCTGGGCCGCGACCGTGCGCGACGCGCTGCCGGACCTCGGCGGCGAGGTCGTCCTGTGCCTGCACGACGAGCTGCTGCTGCAGGTGCCGCTCGCGCACGCCGACGCCGCCGCGGTCCTGCTCGACGACGCGCTGCAGGCGACGGCCCGCTGGTGGGCGGCGGGCAGCCCGGTGCGCTTCGTCGCCGAGGTCAGCCGCGGCGAGAGCTGGACGGCCGCCCACTGAGCTGCAGCAGGGCGTCCCCGTCGACGCGGAAGGTCGTCCACTCGTCCTGCGGCACCGCGCCGAGCGAGCGGTAGAAGCCGATCGCCGGGGCGTTCCAGTCCAGGACCCACCACTCGAAGCGGGCGTAGCCGCGGTCGACGCAGACACCGGCCAGGGCCTGCAGCAGGGCCTTGCCGAGGCCGGTGCCGCGGGCGGCGGGGCGTACGAACAGGTCCTCGAGCCAGAGCCCCGGCAGTCCCTTCCAGGTCGAGAAGGTGACGTACCAGAGGGCGAAGCCGACGACCTGCCCGTCGAGCACCGCGACGTGGCAGTGGGCGTTGGGGGAGTCGCCGAACAGCGCGGTGTGCAGCATCGGGACGGTCGCCTCGACGGCGCCCGGCTCGCGCTCGTAGACCGCCAGCTCGTGGACGAGCTCGAGCAGGACGGGGACGTCGGCCGGGACCGCTCGCCGCACGCTCACGAGGAGGTGTTCCACGACAGGACGGCCGGGCAGCCGTGCTCGTGGCCGAGCGTGGAGACCGAGCCGGCGCCGAGCACCAGCTGCTGGCCCACCGCGGGGTCGAGCCCCAGCCAGCAGGCGGCCAGCACGCGCAGGGCGTGGCCGTGCCCGACCAGGCACGCGTCCAGGCCCTCGTCGAGCACCGGCCGGACCCGGTCCAGGACCCGCCGCTGGCGGTCGGCGAGCTGCGCGAGCGTCTCGCCCAGCCCGGTGTCGTCCCAGACCGACCAGCCCGGACGGCTCTCGCGGGCCTGCGCGGTGGTGCGCCCCTCCTCCGGGCCGTAGTCCCACTCGACGAGGTCGGCCTCGACGTGGGCCACGAGCCCCGCGAGCGCGGCGGTGCGGGCGGCGCGTTGCAGCGGTGAGGTCAGGACCAGGCCGAACGGGCGTCGCAGCCGGGCGGCGAGCGACCTGGCGTCGGCCTCGCCCTCGGGGGTGAGCGCGACGTCGGTGCGCCCCGTGTGGCGGCCGTCGCGCGACCACTCGGTCTGCCCGTGCCGCACCAGGACCAGCTCTGCCATGCCCCAGACCCTGGCACGCCGAAGGCCGGCCCCCGCACGGGGGACCGGCCTGCGGCGGGAGGGACGGGCTAGGCAGCCGGCTTCTCGTACGACTTGCCCTTGGTCTCCCAGAAGATCGCGGCGATGGCGTCGATGCCGTCGAGCAGCTTCTGGCCCTGGGCCGGGTCGATCTCCTGCTTGGCGCCCTTGCCTCCGGCCAACTTGATGGTGTCGTTCACCAGCGCGTGCAGGTCGGGGTACTTGGCGAAGTGCTCAGCGGTGAAGTAGTCGTGCCACAGCACGGCCAGGTGGTGCTTCACGAGCGTCGCGCGCTCGTCGATGATGATCAGCGCGCGGGTCTTGAAGACGTCGTCGTCGCTGGCGAGGTACTTCTCCTGCATGGCCTTGACCGACTGCGCCTCGATGCGGGCCTGAGCGGGGTCGTAGACGCCGCAGGGCAGGTCGCAGTGGGCGGAGACGACCGTCGACGGGGTCAGGAAGCGGGGCAGGCGCATGGGTTCCTCCGGTGCGTGGTGGGGTCGTGTTCCTGTGGGCCAACGTAGTCCGACGTCGCCGATCCGGCAGAGGGAGAGTCCCGTGCGCGCTGTCCTCGTCGAGGGGCCGTCCATGCTGCCGACCCTGCACCCGGGGGACGCGCTGCTGGTGAGGGAGGGCGCGCGGGTGCGGCCCGGTGACCTGGTCGTCGCCCGGCCGTGGACCCGCCCCGAGCTGCTGGTGGTCAAGCGCGCGGTGCGCCCTGTCGCCGGCGGCTGGGAGGTCGCGAGCGACAACCCCGCCGTCACCGGTCAGGGCTGGACGGGCGGCGAGGCGGACGTCGTCGCGCGGGTGCTGCTGCGCTACTGGCCGCTCTTCAGGCTCGCGTAGAGCGCCAGGCACGCGGCGTAGTCCGGCAGCAGCCCGGACGCCTGGGCCTCGGCGAGGCTCGGCGCCTCGGCGTCCTTGTCCGACAGCAGGTGCTCGACGCCGTCGGGCCACGGCAGGTCGAGCGCCGGGTCGAGCGGGTGCACGCCGTGCTCGCGGCCCGGGCTGTACGGCTCGCTGCACAGGTAGGTGACGTTGGCGTCGTCGGTGAGCGCCAGGAACGCGTGGCCCAGGCCCTCGGAGAGGTAGACGCCGCGGCGGTCGACCTCGTCGAGGCGCACCGCGTCGGACACGCCGAAGGCGGGGGAGCCGACCCGCAGGTCGACGATGACGTCGAGCACGGCGCCGCGGGTGCAGTAGACGTACTTGGCCTGGCCCGGAGCGACGTCGGCGAAGTGAACTCCGCGCAGCGTGCCCTTCGCGCTCACCGAGTGGTTGGCCTGCTTGACGGTCAGGGGGTGCCCGACCGCCTGCTCCAGCACGCCCGCCTTGAACCACTCGAGGAACACCCCGCGGGGGTCGGGGAACTGGCGGGGCGTGAAGGACCACGCGCCGGGGACCGTGAGCTCGGTGACGTCCACGCGGCGACTGTAGGGGTGACCCCGTGTGGGAGACTCGCGGGGCTCGGGTGACCCCCGTCCGCACCCCGTACGGCCCAGTCGCACCCATCGCTGACCCGCCGGGAGACGACGTCCGCCACCCCGAGGAGAAGCAGTGAGCACCACCCCGCCGGAGGCCCAGCCCGTGAGCCCGTCCCAGGCCCTCCGCGACGCCGACCCCGCCTTCGCGCTGCACCGCGGCGGGAAGATCGAGGTCGTCCCGGCCGTCCCGTGCGAGACGCGCGAGGACCTCGCCCTGGCCTACACCCCGGGGGTCGCGCGCATCTGCACCGCGATCGCCGAGGAGCCGGCGCTGGCCTACGACTACACCTGGAAGTCGCACACCGTCGCCGTCGTCACCGACGGCACCGCCGTGCTCGGCCTGGGCGACATCGGCCCGCTGGCCGCCCTGCCGGTCATGGAGGGCAAGGCGCTGCTGTTCAAGAAGTTCGGGGGCATCGACGCCGTCCCGATCTGCCTCGACGTCACCGACCTCGACGAGCTCGTCGAGACGATCGCGCGGCTGGCCCCGGCGTTCGGCGGCATCAACCTCGAGGACATCAGCGCGCCCCGCTGCTTCGAGGTCGAGCGCCGGCTGCAGGAGCGGCTCGACATCCCGGTCTTCCACGACGACCAGCACGGCACGGCGATCGTCGTGCTCGCCGCGCTGCGCAACGCCGCCGTCCTCACCGGGCGCACGCTGGCCGACCTGCGGGTGGTCGTGTCGGGCGCCGGCGCCGCCGGCATCGCGGTCTCCAAGATGATTCTCGAGGCCGGCATCGGCGACCTCGCGATCGCCGACAGCAAGGGCATGGTCCACCTCGACCGCAGCGACCTGAACGACCAGAAGCGGATGTTCGCCGAGGTCAGCAACCGGGCCGGCCACCGCGGCACCTTCGTCGAGGCGCTGCACGGCGCGGACGTGCTCATCGGGCTGTCGTCGGGCACGATCGCGCCCGAGGCGGTCGCGTCGATGGCGCCGCAGTCGATCGTGTTCGCGATGGCCAACCCCGACCCCGAGGTGCACCCCGACGTCGCGCACGCGCACGGCGCGGCCGTGGTCGCGACCGGCCGCAGCGACTTCCCGAACCAGATCAACAACGTGCTCGCGTTCCCCGGCGTGTTCGCCGGCGCGATGTCGGTGCGGGCCACGTGCATCACCGAGGGCATGAAGCTGGCGGCCTCCGAGGCGCTCGCCGCGGTGGTCGGCGACGCCCTGTCGGCCGACTGCGTCATCCCCAGCCCGTTCGACCCGCGGGTCGCGCCGGCCGTCGCCGCGGCGGTCGCGGCGTCGGCGCGGGCGGAG
>JAOPVV010000375.1 GCA_025966005.1 Frankiales bacterium | reverse complement strand
ACGGCGCCAGCCCGCGCGACGGCGCGCTGGTCGTGGCACTGGCCGGCCTGGGCCTGCCCTGGACGGCGGCCCTGGGGGCCGTGGCGCTCAAGGCCGCGTTGGCCTGGCTTCCGGCGCTGCTGCTCGGCGGTGTCAGCCTGCTGGCGGCCCGGCGCTGGGTGCACGAGCACGCGCACGTGCACCCCACCGCCGCCTGAGCTGCCGGAGGTCCGCTCGGGGTCAGAAGTCACTTCCCACCGCGCCACCGCGGGTGCATCCTCGAAGGGACCGCCCGGCCCTCGGAGGTGACCCGTGGACCACGCACCGCTGCGGCGTCGCGTCGCCGTACGCGCGCTGGTGCCCGACGTGCTGGCCGTGACGACCGGGATCGTCGTGTACTTCGGCATCCGCGGGCTGACCGACGGCGCCGAGAGCACCGCCGTCGACCACGCCCACGACGTGCTCCGGATCGAGCAGGCCGTCGGTCTCGACGTCGAGGACGAGGTGCAGGCGGCCCTCGTCCACCTCGAGCCGGTCGCGACGGTGGCGAACTGGGTCTACATCTGGGGCCACTGGCCCGCGATCGTCGCCACGCTGGTGTGGCTGGCGCTGCGGCACCGGGTCGTGTTCCGCCGCCTGCGCAACGCCATGCTGGTGTCCGGCGCGATGGGCCTGTGCATCTACACGACCTACCCGGTGGCCCCGCCGCGGCTGGCCGGCCTCGGGCTGGTCGACACCGTCAGCGAGAGGTCGCACAGCTACCGCGTGCTGCAGCCGCCGGCGTTCGTCAACCAGTACGCCGCCATGCCCAGCCTGCACGTCGGCTGGGACCTGCTGGTCGGGCTGGCCCTGCTCGCGGTCGCCGGCAGCGTCGTCCTGCGGGTCCTGGGCGTCGCGATGCCGCTGGCCATGGCCGCCTCCACGGTCGTGACCGCCAACCACTACGTCCTCGACGTGCTGGTGGGCGCGGCGTTCGGGATGGCCGGCTGGGCCGTCGCGCTGTGGCTGGAGCAGCGCCGCGAGGCGCGACCGGCCGCCGTGTCGACGGCTCCGGCCGCGCCGCGCCCGACTCTGCCGCCCCCTCCCCCGCCGCCCCCCTTCCTCCCCCCGGCGGTGTCGCGGCCGGACGGGCTCGCGGTGGGACACGAGCAGCGGCGGCCCCCGGCCACGGCCCTGCCGTGCGTGCGCGGCGCCGTCCCGCAGCCTCGTCGTGCGTGGGGTGGTGAGGAGCGCCGCGTCGTCCCGCGCTGCGAGGACCGCCGGTGACGGTGCTGGCGATCGCGCACCGGGCCGGCAACGACCTGGAGGCGCTCACGAGCGCGACCGAGCTCGGCGCGCACGTGCTCGAGACCGACGTGCACCGCTCCCGCGGTCGGCTGGAGGTGCGTCACAGCAAGGCGCTGGGACCGCTGCCGCTGCTCTACGACGAGGGCCGGTTCACCCGCCGGCCGGTGTCGCCGCTGCTCCTGCACGAGGTGCTCGACGCCGTCCGGGCCGGGCAGTCGCTGATGCTCGACCTCAAGGGGCCCGGCGCGGTCGGGCTGCACGTCGCCGAGGCCGTGCACTCACGCGTGCCGGACGTCCCCGTGCTGGTCTGCTCGCGCCACTGGGCCGGGGTCGACGACGTCTGGCACCGGCCCTGGGCCCGGCCGGTGCTGTCGGCGCGCAACGCCACCGAGCTGCGTCGCCTGCGCCGCCGGGTGCGCGGCCCCCGGGCGCCGTACGGCGTGAGCCTGCACCGCTCGCTGCTCGACCCGGGCGTCGTGGCCGAGCTGCAGGAGCGGGTGGAGCTGGTCATGAGCTGGCCGATCAACGACCTGACGGCGCTGGACGACGTCCTCGCACGCGGTGTGCGCGGCGTCATCAGCGACGAGCGCGACGTGCTCAAGGCCGTGCTCGAGCTGCCTAGCGCGCGGCGCCCCTGAGGGTGGCGGTCAGGCCGCCCTCCTCGTCCTGGACGATGCACAGCACGCCCTGGTCGCCGGCCTCCCAGCCCTCGGCCACGGGCGTGAGCGGCAGCAGGCCGAGCTCGGAGTCGTCGTAGGCCGCGCCGACGAAGGGCTCGAACCGGTCGAGGCAGCCCTGCTCGCCGGCGGTCTGCACGGCGTCCTCGCCGGGGAAGTCGCTGTCGGGCAGGTCGAAGGCGTGGAAGACCTCGCCGTCGTGGGGCTGCGCGCAAGGCACGGCCCGCAGGTCGGTGACCACCCCGTCGGCCGGCGTCTCGAGGCAGTCGCCGACGCGCAGCGCCTCGACGGACACGTCGTCGGCGGCCGTGACCGCGCCGCTGTCGTCGCGCTCGGCGTCCTGGCTGCAGCCGGCGACGAGCAGGACGGCGGACAGGACGAGGACGGCGGCACGCACGGGCGCCAGCCTAGGGCGGGCCGTCACAGCTCGCTGCGCAGGTCCCACAGCTCCGGGAAGTAGCGCAGCGCCAGGCGCGAGCGCAGGTACGGCGCGCCCGACGACCCGCCCGTGCCCGAGCGGGTGCCGATCTGCCGCTCGACCATGTCGACATGCCGCGACCGCCAGCGGGCCGACAGCGCGTCGTGCTCGAGCAGCGCCTCGGCGAGGTCCCAGAGGTCGGCCCGCTCGCGGGCCACGGCCAGCAGGGAGGCCCGGCGGTCGTCGTCTGCCTCCACGGGCAGGCCCCGGGCGGACAGCAGCGCGAGGAACGCCTCCCACAGGCTGGGCTCGTCGAGCCGCCGCTGCAGCGCTGCGCGCTCGGCCGGCGAGGCCTGCGCCATCCGCGTCAGGTAGGTCGGGTCGCGGGCCCCGGACAGGAACTCGAGCTCCCGGTACTGCACCGACTGGAATCCGCTCGCCGGGGCGAGGGCGTTGCGGAAGGCCAGGAAGTCCTGCGGCGTCATCGTCTCGAGCACCTCGACGGTGCCCAGCAGGACCCGCTCGACCACGTGCACGCGCACCAGCAGCCGGCGCGACGTCGCGGCGTCGCCGGCCAGCATGGCGTCGCGCGCCGCGCCCAGCTCGTGCAGGCACTGGGCGAACCAGAGCTCGTAGACCTGGTGCACGGTGATGAACAGCCGCTCGTCGTGCGCCACCGGCTCGGCGACGGTCACCTGCTGCGCGAGCAGGTCGGGCAGGCGGAGGTAGCTGGCGTAGCTCAGGCGCCCGCCCTGCTCGCCGAAGTGCGCACCCCCGTCGTCAGGAGCGGCGGGTCGTGCCGCTGCCGCGTCCGGTACGGCGTCGTCGACCTCGGGTGCGGCGTCGGGATCCTTGACGGGCGCGGCCTCGGCACGCCGGGCGTCGCCGGGCGGAGCGTGGTCGCGGTCTCGGGGGGCCGGCACGGCGCGCAGGCTAGTCCGTGCGGGCGCGCGCGGTCTCCCGGTCGTTGGCCTTCTGCAGGGCCTCGACCAGCTCGGCCTTGGTCATCGACGAGCGACCGCGGACGTCGAGGCGCTGCGCCAGCTCGTACAGGTGCTCCTTGCTGGCGTTCGCGTCTACCCCGCCGGCCGTCTCCCGGGCCTGCGGCGACCCCGAGCTCGTGCTGCGGGCGGCCTGCTCGTCGCTGGGACCCTTCTCGTCCTTGGGCTCCCAGTGGTCGCCGACCTTCTCGAACGAGTGCTTGACCGCGGCGAAGGCCGTGCGGTGGGCCCGCTCCCCCTCGCCGTACTGCTCCACCGCGGCGTCGTGCACCGTCGCGAAGGTCGCCTGGGCGTGCTTGGGCGACCGCTGCAGCGTCGAGGGGAGGTCCTCAGGTGTCGTCTTCTTCGGCATGCCGGGGTGGTACCCGCCGCTAGTTGACCGTCACGAGGTCGACGACGAAGACCAGCGGTGCGTTCGGCGGGATGTCGCCCTGACCGGCGGCGCCGTAGGCGAGCTCGCCGGGGATGATGATCTGGCGCCGTCCGCCGACCTTCATGCCGGACGGGCCGACCGCGAAACCGGGGATGACGCCCTGCTGGCAGATGCCGAACGGCAGCGTCTCGTCGGCGCCGCGGCTCCACGACGAGTCGAACTCCTTGCCGCTGTCGTAGAAGGCGCCCAGGTACTTCACGGTGACCTGGCTGCCGGTGACCGCCTCGTCGCCGTCGCCCTCGACGATGTCGAAGTACTGCAGCTCGGTCGGCGCCGGACCGGAGACGCCCGTGACCGTGGGCTTGGTGTCGAGGGCGGAGGACACCCCGGCGGGGGCCTTGACCTCGGTCGCCTCCAGCGGGCACTCGAGGGGCGACGCCGCGGCCGCGGGCTCGGCGGAGGCGCTCTCGGCGGGGGGCGCGGCGACCTGCTCGTCGTCGGACCCGCCGCAGGCGGCCAGGCTGGTCGCCAGGGCGAGGGCCGTCAGCGTGCGGGCGAGCGAGGCTGTGCGCCCCGGCGTGCTGCGGCGGGCGGAGGTGGTGGGGCTCGGGGTGGCGCTGCTCATGCGGTGGGGGTCTCCGGGGTGGGCTCGGTGGTGCCCGTGCCGGCGCTGCTCGCGTCGGTGGGCGCTGTGTCGGCGCCGGTGCCCGTGCCGTCGAGGGCGGGTCCGAGCAGCCGCTCGAGGCGGGGGCCGACGAGGCGCTGGAAGGCCCGGCGCGGGCGCGTCCGGTCCAGGACGGCGGCCTCGAGGTCGTCGGCCGAGATGGTGCGGGTGCTGCCGTCCGGCGCGGTCGACAGCGCCTCCCGGGCGAGCCGGACGGCCACCTCGAGCGGCGCGGTCGGGTCGTGGCGCTCCTTGACGAAGGTGCTGATCGGCTCGCTGTTGCCGCCCATGACGACGAACCCGTGCTCCTCGGCGACCGAGCCGTCGTAGGTGAGCCGGTACAGCTGGTCGTCGGCGGCCCGCTGACCGACCTCGGCCACGACCAGCTCGACCTCGTAGGGCTTGCCGGACTCGGTGAAGATCGTGCCGAGGGTCTGGGCGTAGGCGTTGGCCAGTCCGCGGCTGGTGACGTCGCGGCGGTCGTACTGGTAGCCGCGCAGGTCGGCGTACCGGACGCCGGCCAGGCGCAGGTTCTCGAACTCGTTGTACTTGCCGACCGCGGCGAACGCGATCCGGTCGTAGATCTCGCTGATCTTGTGCAGCGCGTTGCTCGGGTTCTCCCCGGCGAACAGGATGCCGTCGGCGTAGGCGAGCGTCAGGACCGAGCGGCCGCGGGCGATGCCCTTGCGGGCGTAGTCGCTCTTGTCCTTCATCACCTGCTCGGGTGAGACGTAGAACGGCGTCGACACAGGGTGCTCCTGGGGTCAGGTCGGGCGGGCGGGCGTCGGGGGTGCGGCCGTGCCGGTGGCTCAGCCGCCCGGCTGGACCATCCGCTCGTCGACGACGGTCTGGACGACCGCGCCGACCTCGTCGTCGGGGAGCCGGCGCGCGCCCTCGTCGGTGACGCTCATGACGACCGGCCAGATCTTGCGCGACAGGTCGGGCCCGCCGGTGGCGCTGTCGTCGTCCGCCGCGTCGTACAGCGCGTCGATCGCGAGCCGGACGGCCTCGGCCTCGGTGACGCCGTCGCGGTAGCGCTTCTTGAGCGCGCTGCGGGCGAAGGTGCTGCCGGACCCGACCGAGTGGAACGAGTGCTCCTCGTAGCGGCCGCCGGTGACGTCGTAGCTGAAGATCCGGCCGACGGCGCCGTCGAGGTCGTAGCCGGCGAACAGCGGCACGACCGCGAGGCCCTGCATCGCCATGCCGAGGTTGCCGCGGATCATGCTGGTCAGCCGGTTGGCCTTGCCGTCGAGGCTGAGGACGTGGCCCTCGAGCTTCTCGAAGTGCTCGAGCTCGACCTGGAACAGCTTGACCATCTCGATCGCCAGGCCCGCGGTGCCGGCGATGCCGACCACGCTGTAGTCGTCGGCCGGGAAGACCTTCTCGATGTCGCGCTGGGCGATGACGTTGCCCATCGTGGCCCGACGGTCGCCGGCCATCACCACGCCGCTGGCGTGGACGACCGCCACGATCGTCGTGCCGTGGGGCGCGTCGATCACGCCGGGGGGGAGCTGGCGGCGCGACGGGAGCAGATCAGGCGCGGCAAGCCCGAGGAACTCGGTAAACGATGCGCTGCCGGGCGCGGTGAAGTGTGCCGGTAGACGCCCGTGCACACCTGATGCCTCTGCCACGTGGTCCTCTCGAGGTAGTCGGCGGCGGCGCGCTCGGTAGCGGCGTCGTCGCGGTTGCCCAGCCCTTGGTTGCGCCAGGAGCACAGCACACCACGGACGGCTCCCGTCACGTGGTCGTGGTCGACGTGCCCGGCGGCCGCTCGTGGCGCAGCGCGCAGAGCCCGCCCCGCGCCTCGACCACGCGTTCGTCGTCCGCCACTGTGGTGCCGTAGCGACGCAGCAGGTGCTCGTCGCACGCACCGCCGTAGCGCCGTCGGGCTGCTACCGCGTCCAGCCGCTGGCGGCGTCCGGGAGGGACTGCCCTGGACGAGCGCCTCACGGTCGAGCAGTCGCGGCCGTGCGTGATCGCTGTGACGTCATCGCCACCCGAGGGTCACTGGCCGCCCTTCTGCACGTAGCTCCTGACGAAGTCCTCCGCGTTCTCCTCGAGGGCGGCGTCGATGTCGTCGAGCAGCGCGTCGACGTCGTCGGTCAGCTTGCCGACCCGCTCCTGGACGTCGCTGGCCGCCTCGGCCGCGACCTCCTCGACCTCCTCCTCGCGCCGGCTCGCCCGGTCCTGCCCGCCGGTGTCCTTCGTGGCCATCTCGCGCTCCTCGTGGTGTGCGCCTGCGTCCTGGGGCGACCCTATCCGCGAGGTCGGACTATCGCCGGGCTTGGCCCGTGCCCGTCAGCCCGGGTCGACGACGTACCGCTCGCCCTGTCGCGAGACGGTGTGGCGCGCAAGCCTCAGCACGGTGCCGTAGGCCTTGACCAGCTGGGTGTAGCCGGGAGTCCGGCCCACGTAGGTCAGGAAGCCCTTCGGGCCCTCGACCATCGCGCCGGTGTCGACGTCGTACCGCGAGCCGTGCCACGGGCAGACCAGGCAGCCGTGGGCGTCCAGGCTTCCCTTCGACAGGTCGGCGAGCTGGTGACGGCAGCGGGGGGAGACCGCGGTGACCGTGCCGCCGCGGTTCACGACCGCCCACCGGCCGGCGCGGCCGACGGCGCCGGGCGGCAGGGACGCGGCGGGGATCGAGTCAGGGGTCGGCACGGCGAGCTCCAGCAGGGGTGAGGGGGACGCGTCGCACGGCCCCTACCCCGCGCCCGACGGCCCACCACAATGGGGACGTGGACGCCGCAGACCTCTACGCCCTCGACCCCGAGGAGTTCACGGCTGCCCGGGACGTGGCCGCGAAGGCGGCCAAGTCCGACGGCGACGCCGCTGCGGCGAAGGCCCTCAAGGCGCTGCGCAAGCCGTCCGTCAGCGCCTGGGTCGTGAACCGCCTCGCCGTCGAGCAGCGTGACCTGCTCGACCAGCTGCTGGCTCTCGGCCCCGCACTGGCCCAGGCGCAGTCCGGCGGGCGCGCCGACGAGCTGCGCGCGCTCGGCCGGCAGCGCCGCGAGCTGGTCGAGGCGGTCACCTCGTCCGCCGTCGGCGCGGTCGGGCGCCCGGTGTCGACGGCCGTGCGCGAGGAGGTCGCGTCCACGCTCGAGGCCGCGCTGTCCA
>JAOPVV010000354.1 GCA_025966005.1 Frankiales bacterium | reverse complement strand
TGGGCGCCGCGGTGGAGGCCGCCCTCGCCGCGGACGCCGAGCAGTACGCGACGGCCGCCTCCGGCCTGGCCCTGGTCGACCCGGCCCGCCTCAGCAGCGTGACCGGCGCCGTGGTGCGCGGGCTGCTCGAGGAGCTGCACCCGGGCGGGCTGACCGGCGACGACGTCGCCGACGTGCTGAGGGGCTGCGCGCTGTCGGCGCTCTGGCTGCCGGACCTCGACCCGACGGTGCTGCTCGTGGTCGTGACGGGAGCCCTCGGGCTGCTCGACGTCGACGACCAGCCGGCAGCCCTGTCGCCGGTCGCGGTCGTCCGGCACGCCCCGGTCCTGGTGGCGAGCCTGCTGACCCGGCTCGGCGGTGCGCCGCTCGCGCCCCGGCTGGACGCCGCTCTGGCCGAGCTCCGGCGGGCCGAGACCGTCGAGCTGCCCTAGTCGACCCGCGCTGCGGCGCTCAGGGCAGGACGACCGGCGCCAGCTCGGACCGCATCGCCGGGACGACCGCCGGGCCGGGCCGGCCGGTCACGAGGTCGGCGAACAGGCTGCTGGTCTGCGGCCGGCCGAAGTGCCAGCCCTGGCCGAGCTCGCCGCCCATCCCGGACAGCAGTGCGGCGAGGTCCTGGTCCTCGATGCCCTCCGCGACCACCGGCAGCGCCAGCGACTGGCAGACCCGGACGATCGAGGTGAGCAGCCGCTGCGCCCCCGCGTCCTCGCGCGCGCTCTGCGTGAAGCCCATGTCGATCTTGACCGTGTCGACCGGGAGCCGGGCCAGCTGCGACAGCGACGACTGCCCGGTGCCGAAGTCGTCCAGCGCCACCGTCACCCCGAGCCGTCGCAGCCGGGCCAGCGCGGCCGCGGCGACGACGGCGTCGGCGACGACGGCGCTCTCGGTGACCTCGACGCACAGGCTGGCCCCGTCCAGGCCGTGCCGGGCCAGGGCCGCCTCGACCAGGACGGGCAGCTCGGGCGTCATGTGACGGCGCGACACGTTGATGCTGACCCGCGGCACGTCGAGTCCGGACCGGCGCCAGGCGGCGACGTCGCGGCAGGCCCGCTCGAGCACCCAGACGTCGACCTCGCGGATGATGCCGGACTCCTCGGCGACCGCGATCACCTCGCCCGTCGAGACCGGACCGGCCGCCGGCTCCCAGCGCAGCAGGGCCTCGGCCCCGACCAGCAGGCCGTCCGACAGCCGGACGATGGGCTGGTAGTGCAGGGTGAGCAGGTCCTGGTCCAGGGCGCCTGCAGCCCGCGGTGGACGTCCATCCGCCGCGCCGCCCGCTGGTGCATCTCCGGCTCGTACGCCGTCGCGCGGTCGCGGCCGGCCTCCTTGCTGGCGTACATCGCGAGGTCGGCGTTGCGCAGGAGCTCGTCCGGCGAGCACGCGTCGGAGGCGTGGGCGCTGCCGACGCTGGCGCTGACCGTCAGCGGCGTGCCGGCCACCACGACCGGCTGGCGCACCGCCTCCAGCACGCGTGCGCCGGTGGCCCGGCCGCAGGAGCCGGGCGCCAGCACGAGGAGGAACTCGTCACCACCGACCCGGACCACCTCGTCGCCCTCGCCCAGGCAGGCCAGCAGCCGCAGGGCGACCTCCCCGAGCAGCGCGTCGCCCTGCGCGTGGCCGAACGTGTCGTTGACCGCCTTGAAGCCGTCGAGGTCGACGAGCAGCAGCGCGGTCGGACGGCCACCGGCGTAGCACCGTCCGAGCAGCTGGCGGGCCCGGGCGAGGTTCCCGAGGCCGGTCAGCGCGTCGTGGTGCGCCGCGTGCTGCAGCTGCTGCTCGAGCAGGTGCCGCTCGTGGACGTCGCGGGCGTTGCAGATCAGCCCGCCGACCGCAGGATCGCTGCTGCGGTCCTGCAGCCGGACCTGCATCCAGCGCCAACCGGTCGCCGAGCCCAGCCGGCACAGCACCTCCGCCAGGCCCTCGGGCTCCTCGCGCGACGCCAGGACCCCCGCCCACAGCACCGCCCGGTCGTCCGGGTGGACGCTGTCGGCCAGGTTCTCGCCCAGGATCCCCGTCCGCCCGAGCGTGCGCGTCACGGCGGGGCTGGCCCACAGCACGGTGCCGTCGAGGTCGGTGAGGGTGATCAGGTCCGAGCCGCCGTTGACCAGCGACCGGAACAGCTCCTCCCGCGCCTGAGGTAGGCCGCGAAGCCGCTGCCGATGAGCACCAGCTCCCTGCGGGAGGACGCCGCGACGCGGGGCAGCGCGCCGGCCAGGACGCCGAGCACGAAGACGTCCGCCGTCGGGTAGGCCAGCGCCGTCAGGGCGGCGGCCTGCGAGAGGTCCTGACCGACGGCCGCGGGCTCGAGCAGCAGCACGTAGGCGACGAACCACAGCGAGAGGGCGGCCACCAGGCCGTCGAGCAGGCTGCGCAGCGCCGAGCCCATCTCGTCGTCGACGGTGGGGTACGCCAGCAGGCCCAGGACCGCCAGCGGCAGGAAGCCGAAGTGCACCGCGTCCGGCAGGCTCGGGACCGCCGGAGGCTGCCCCGTCACGACGTGCACGACCAGCGCGAGCACCCCGGCCAGCGCTCCGCAGACCAGGGCGCCGGCGAGGAGCAGACGTGCCCGCCGCAGCCGGCCGTCCGACCGCACGCCGCGGCGGCGGACGAGCAGGCCGCAGGTGGCCAGCGCGGTCAGGGCCTGCACGCCGTAGGCGACCGGCTCCCCGACCGCGCGGGGCAGCGGCCGGCCCAGCATCAGCCCGGCGAAGACCAGCAGCAGCGGCCGACGACGACAGCCCTGCGTCCCGACCGCTGCCGCGTGCGCACGCAGCAGTGTCCGCAACGATGGACGCCGGGCCGGGCGACTCGGCCCGGGATGACCCGAAGTGACCAGGCCCGCTGACCCGTCCGGGCCCGGTGTGGCACGACGGCTAGCCTCTCCGCCCGTGGCCGAGCTCCGCTTCTCCTACGGGGTCATGAGCGCCGGCAAGAGCACGTTGGCGCTGCAGGTGGAGCACACCTGGTCCGAGGCCGGGCGCACGGGCGTGCTGCTCACCAGCCACGACCGCGGTGGTTCGGGCACCGTCACGAGCCGGCTGGGGCTGTCCCGCGACGCCGTCGAGGTGGCCCCGGACACCGACCTGTTCGCCCTGCTCGCCGAGGCGGTGCCGGACGGCGGGTTCGTCGTCGCCGACGAGGCGCAGTTCTACGCCCCCGTCCAGATCGACGACCTGGCCCGCTGCGTCGACGAGCGCGACGTCGACGTCGCCTGCTTCGGCCTGCTCTCGGACTTCACGGGCCGGCTGTTCCCGGCGGGCGCCCGGCTGGTCGAGCTCGCGGACGTGCTGGTGCCGCTCCCGCTGCCGGTGCTGTGCTGGTGCGGACGCGCGGCCCGGCTCAACGCACGGCTGGTCGACGGCGTGGTGGTGCGCGAGGGCGAGCAGGTGCTGCTCGGCGACACCGCGTCGACGGGCGGGGCGCTGTTCGGTCCGGACGTCCGCTACCAGGTGCTGTGCCGACGGCACTGGGTCTCCCGCCAGACGGCCCGGTCCTGACGTGGAGCGCGGCGACGCCATCCGGACCTACAAGGCCCGGCGACGGGTGACGGTCGGGCAGGCCGAGGCGATCGAGCGCCTGCTCCCCCGCTTCGGCGCCGACGTGCCGTACGGCCGGGACGCCCCGCTGGTGCTCGAGATCGGGTCGGGGATGGGCGAGGCGACCGCGGCGATGGCGGCGGCCGACCCGGACCGCGACGTGCTCGCGGTCGAGGTGCACACCCCCGGCGTGGGGGCGCTGCTGCGGCGGCTCGAGGAGCTCGCGCTGACCAACGTCCGGGTGGTCGAGGCGGACGGGCTCGACGTGCTGCGCGCGCGACCCTCGGGCTCGCTCGACGAGGTGCGGGTGTTCTTCCCCGACCCGTGGCCCAAGGCCCGCCACCACAAGCGCCGGCTGACGACCCCGGCCTTCGCCGACCTGGTCGCCGACCGGCTGCGCGTCGGTGGGCGGCTGCACGTCGCGACCGACTGGGAGTCCTACGCCGAGCAGGCCCGGTCGGTGCTGGAGACGCACCCCCTGCTGGACCTGGTCGGCACCGGACGCGGGGCGCGTCCGGTGACCCGCTTCGAGCAGCAGGGCCTGGACGCCGGGCGCCGGCCGCACGACCTGGTGGCGGTCCGGCTCAGAACAGCGGCGGGGTGAGCACCGCGACGAGCTCGACGTGCTCGGTCATCGGGAACAGGTCGAGGCCGCGCAGCCCTTCGAGCTCCCAGCCGACGTCGAGCAGCACCTTGAGGTCGCGGGCGAACGACGCCGGGTCGCAGGCGACGTAGACGAGCCGGCGCGGCCGCATCCCGGCCAGGACGCGGGTCACCTCCAGACCGGCGCCGGCGCGCGGCGGATCGAGCACGACCAGGTCGACGGCCCCGGCGCGCGTGAGCACCGCGGGGTCGACGGCGGCCGTGCGCACCTTCACCTGCGGGAGGTCGGCGGTGTTGCGTGCGGCGTCCGCGGTCGCGTGCGGGTTCGACTCGACGGCGAGCACCGAGCCGGTGGCGCCGACCCGCTCGCCGAGCAGCGCGGCGAACAGCCCCACCCCGGCGTACAGGTCGAGCGCTCTCTCGCCCGGCTGCGGGTCGAGCCCGTCGAGCACGGCCTGCGCCAGCGCCTGTGCGGCGCCCGGGTGGACCTGCCAGAAGCCGCCCGTGCCGACCTCGAACGAGCGGCCCAGCACCTCGTGCCGCAGGCCGTGCGGGGCGCGCGTCGGACGGCCGTCGACCGCCAGGCCGGCCTCGACCGGCGGCGGCTGCGGACGTCCGCGGCTCGTGAGCGCCAGGACCCGCTGCGCACCGGTGGCGGCGACCTCGACGCCCGACACACCGGGCCAGCGCAGCGCCTCGACGCCGACCGCCTCCACCTCGGGGCTCGCGATCAGGCAGCGGTCGACCGGCTGCAGCTCGTGCGAGCGGTGCTTGCGCAGCCCCACCTGGCCCGACGGCGCGACCGCGAACTGCACCCGGGTGCGCCACCCCAGGCCGTCCGGCGCGCCGGGGACCTCCTCGACGACGACGGGCAGGTCGAGGCCGGCCAGGCGCTGCAGCTGCTCGGCGACCAGCGCCGCCTTGAGCTCGCGCTGGTGCGGCACGGCGACGTGCTGCCAGTCGCAGCCGCCGCAGAGCCCGGGGCCGGCGTACGGGCACGGCGGGACGACGCGGTGCGGCGAGGCCTCGAGGACCTCGACGGCGTCGGCCCGTAGGAACTTCGACGTCGAGGAGGTGACGATGGCGCGCACCCGCTCCCCCGGCAGGGCGTGCCGGACGAACACGACGCGGCCGTCGTCGGCGCGCGCGACGCACGAGCCGCCCGCGGCCGGAGCACCGACGACGAGCTCGAGCTCGAGGTCCTCGCTCATGCGTCGGTCGTCGGACGGCGGACGTCGCCGGGCGCCGAGCCGGCGTCGTCGTCGCGCAGCCGGTCGGACGAGCGCAGCTGGTAGGCGACGCTGGTGACCATCACACCGGGCTGGAACAGCAGCCGCCCCTTGAGCCGCAGCGCGCTCTGGTTGTGCAGCAGCTGCTCCCACCAGTGCCCGACGACGTACTCGGGGATGAACACGGTCACGACGTCCCGGGGGCTCTGCAGCCGCACCCCGCGCACGTAGTCGAGGACGGGCCGGGTGATGTCGCGGAACGGCGAGTCGATGATCGTCAGGGGGACGGGCAGGTCGCGCCTGTCCCAGGCCTCCTGCAGCGCCTGGGTCTCCTCGGCGTCGACGTTCACCGTGAGCGCCGTCAGGTCGTGCGGACGGGTGCCACGGGCGTACGCCAGGGCGCGCAGCGTCGGCGCGTGCACCTTCGAGACGAGCACGATGGCGTGGTTGCGGCTGGGTAGCGGCACGGCCTCGTCGTCGGGCTCGAGCTCCTCGGCGACGCGCGAGTAGTGCCGGTTGATGGCGCGCATGAGGGCGTAGAGCACCGGCATCGCCAGCAGCACGATGTAGGCCCCGCGGGTGAACTTGGTGACCGTGACGATGACCAGCACGAGCCCGGTGAGGCTGGCGCCGGTCGCGTTGATGGCCCGGCTCTTGAGGACCGCGCGTCTCTTGTCCGGCAGCAGTCCGCCCGTGCGCAGCAGCCGGTTCCAGTGCCTCACCATGCCCGACTGGCCGAAGGTGAAGGAGGTGAAGACGCCGATGATGTACAGCTGGATCAGCCGGGTGACGTTGGCCTCGAACAGGACGATGAGCAGTGCCGCGAACGCCGCCAGCAGCAGCACGCCGTTGGAGTAGACGAGGCGGTCGCCGCGGGTGTGGAGCTGGCGGGGCAGGAACCGGTCCTGCGCCAGGATCGAGCCGAGCAGCGGGAACCCGTTGAAGGCGGTGTTGGCGGCCAGGATGAGGATGCCGGCCGTCATCGCCTGGACGTAGAAGAACGGCACCGACCCGTCACCGAACACGGCCGCCGAGACCTGGGCGATGACGCTGCGCTGCACCTGGTCCTCGCCGAAGCCGAGGAACTGGATCTCCGGGTCCTCGGAGTACCGGACGTCGGTGAGGACCGCCAGCGTCGTGATGCCCACGAACATGGTCATCGCCAGTCCGCCCATCAGCACCAGCGTCGCGGCCGCGTTGCGGCTCTTGGGCTTGCGGAACGCCGGCACGCCGTTGGCGATCGCCTCGACACCGGTCAGGGCGGTGCAGCCGGACGCGAAGGCCCGCAGGGCGAAGAAGACGAAGGCGAGACCGGACAGGCCGATGCCGCCCTCCTCGGGCACCACCGTGTAGCTGGCCGACTCGGCGTGGGGCGCGTCGCCGGTGACCGCCTGGTAGACGCCGTAGACGATCATGGTCATGATCCCGAGGACGAAGCCGTACGTCGGGACGGCGAACAGCTTGCCGCTCTCCTTCACCCCGCGCAGGTTCATCGCCGTGAGGAAGGCGACGAAGGACAGCGCCATGAGGATGCGGTGGTCGGCGAGCCCCGACGCCGCCGAGATGATGTTGTCGACGCCGGCGCTGACCGAGACCGCGACGGTGAGGACGTAGTCGACGAGCAGCGCGCTGGCCACGACCACGCCGCTCTTCGGGCCGAGGTTCACCGACGCGACCTCGTAGTCCCCGCCGCCGCTCGGGTAGGCGTGGACGAGCTGGCGGTAGGACAGCACCACGACGGTGAGCAGCACGACGACGGCGGCCGCGAGGAACGGCGTCAGGTAGAGGTAGGCCAGACCGCCCAGGGTGAGGACGACCAGCACCTCCTGCGTCGCGTACGCCACGCTCGACAGCGGGTCGCTCGCGAAGATCGGCAGGGCCAGGTACTTCGGCAGCTCCTGCTCGCTCTGCCGGTCGCTGCGCAGGGCACGACCGAGGACCACCCGCTTGACGACGTCGTTCGCACCAGGCACGACCGCAGAGCGTACGGCCGACCGCTCCGGGCGGCACCACCCCGCGTGTAGCGTTCGGCGCGGCCCTGCCGGAGGGCCGACAGGAGGCCTCGGTGCACGTCGTGATCATGGGCTGCGGCCGCGTCGGGTCGGCGCTGGCCCGCGGCCTGGAGGCCCTGGACCACAGCGTGTCCATCATCGACCGCGACGCCGCGGCGTTCCGCCGGCTGTCGGCCGACTTCTCCGGCCAGAAGGTCACCGGGGTCGGCTTCGACCGCGACACGCTGGTCGAGGCCGGCATCGAGCGCGCACACGCCTTCGCCGCCGTCAGCAGCGGTGACAACTCCAACATCATCGCCGCCCGGGTGGCGCGCGAGACCTTCGGCCTCGACAACGTCGTCGCCCGGATCTACGACGCCAACCGCGCTGCGGTCTACCAGAAGCTCGGCATTCCGACCGTCGCGACCGTCCGGTGGACGTCCGACCAGGTGATCCGCCGGCTGCTCCCGGAGGGCACCGCCACCGAGTGGCGCGACCCCAGCGGGCAGATCGTGCTCGCCGAGGTGGCGTACGCGCCGTCCTGGGTGGGCCACCGCGTGACCCGGCTCGAGGCGGAGGCCGGTGCCCGGGTGGCGCTGCTGACCCGCCTCGGCGAGGGGATGCTGCCGCACGCCGACTCGGTGGTGCAGGAGGGCGACCTCATCCACCTGACGCTGCGCTCCGACCGGCTCGAGCAGGTCTCGGCCGCGCTCGACGCCGGCCCCCAGAGCGGTGACCACTGATGCCGGGACCACTGATGCTGGGACCACTGGTGCTGGGACCACTGGTGCAGCACGACCGGGACGAGGAGCAGGGCTGATGCGCGTCGCCATCGCCGGAGCGGGCAACGTCGGCCGCTCGATCGCGGCCGAGCTGCTCGACAACGGCCACGAGGTGCTGCTCATCGAGCGCGAGCCGCGGGCCATGAAGGTCGACACCGTCGACCGCGCCGAGTGGATGCTCGCCGACGCCTGCGAGCTCGAGACCCTTGTGCAGGCCGGCCTGCACACCTGCCAGGTCATGGTGGCGGCCACCGGTGACGACAAGGTCAACCTGGTCGTCTCGCTGCTGGCCAAGACCGAGTTCGGCGTCGACCGCGTCGTGGCGAGGGTCAACCACCCGAAGAACGAGTGGCTGTTCAACGAGTCCTGGGGCGTCGACGTCTCGGTCTCCTCCCCGCGCCTGCTGGCCGCGGTGGTCGAGGAGGCGGTGTCGGTCGGCGACCTCGTCCGGCTGCT
>JAOPVV010000304.1 GCA_025966005.1 Frankiales bacterium | reverse complement strand
CGGGCGGCTGCCGCGACCGCCGCGGCGTCGGCCCCGGCCCGGGCCGCGTCGGCCGCGGCGAGCACGACGAAGCCGAGCCCCATGGCGATCGTCCGGCTGTCGACGACCGTCACCTCGACGCCCTCGGCCTCGACCTCGGCGGCGGCGAGCACCGCCGCGTCGTAGGTGCCGGACAGCTCCGCCGACAGGTGCACCGACACGATCCGCTCGGCGCCGGCGGCGCGGTAGGCGGCGACCAGCTCGCCCGGCGTCGGGCGCGAGGTCGAGACGTGCAGCCGGCGCTCGTGCAGCGCGTCGGCGACGTTCTGCGGCGAGACCTCGGCGCCCTCGGTGCCGGTGCGGCTGCCCAGCACGACGTGCAGCGGCACGACGCCCACCCCGCGCTCGTTGGCCGTCCCGTCGGGCAGGTAGGCGGTGCTGTCGGTGACCACCGCGACGGGGCTGCTCATGCAGCGCAGGCTAGCGAGCGCAGGCGCTCGCCCGCACGGCGTCGTGGACGTACCGGGCGAGCGCCGGCGCGACCGCCTCGTAGTGCGCGGTGAAGCGCTCGTCCGAGAGGTAGGCCTCGGCGAGGTCGACCTGCATCTCGGGGCTGCAGTCGTAGAACTGCCCGATCCACGCGCGGTGGTCCTCGACCAGCGCTCCCGCCTCGGCGGACGACGCCGGGCGCCCGGCGCGCAGGGCCGCGGCGAAGCGGCGCTCGACGTCCTCGCCCTGCGCCCGCACCCGCAGCCAGTCGTCCCGGCCGAACGCGGACGTGCGCTGCCGGGACTGCCGGCAGGCGTCGGTGTCGCCCCAGCGCTCCTGCACCTCGGTCTCGTACCGGCTCGGGTCCTCGTCGCCGAAGACGGCCCTCAGGTCGTCCGCGCCCATCTGCGCCTCCACGGCTCGGTGCACCAGCTCCTGCACGGCCTGCAGGTGCGCGATGCGCTCGGCCAGCAGCGACTGCTGCCGGCGGAGGTGGTCGAGCGCGTCGACGTCCGGGTCGTCGAGCAGGGCCCGGACCTCCTCGAGCGCGAAGCCGAGCTCGAGGTAGGTCAGGACCTGCCTCAACCGCTCGACGTCCACCGGGCCGTAGACCCCGTAGCCGGACGGCGCGCGGCCGCTCGGCCGCAGCAGCCCGACGGCGTCCCAGTGGTGCAGCGTGCGCACCGACACCCCTGCTGCCGCGGCGATCTCACCCAAGTTCACCGACCACCTCCAGCCGTGAGCGTGCGGCCTGACGTGGCGGCAGGGTCAAGCAGGGACGACGTTGACCAGCTTCGGCGCCCGCACGATCGCGACCTTGACCGCGCGCCCGTCGAGCGCCTTGACGACCCCGTCGCTGGCCAGCGCCAGCGCGCGCAGCTCGTCCTCGCCGATGTCGGGCGCCACCTCCAGCCGGTCGCGCACCTTGCCGGCCACCTGCACGACGCAGGTGACGGTCTCCTCGACCAGCAGCAGCGGGTCGGCCGAGGGCCAGGTGGAGGCGTGCACCGAGTCGCCGCCGTCGACGTCGTGGCCCAGGCGGGACCAGACCTCCTCGGCGGTGTACGGCGCGAAGCAGCCGAGCATCACGGCCAGCGCCTCGACGCCGTCGCGCAGCGAGGCGACGCCGACGGCGCCGGCGTCGTGCGCCTTGCGCAACGCGGAGGTCAGCTCCATGAAGCGGGCGACCGCGACGTTGAGCCGGTGCACCTCGACCAGCCGGGTGACCTCGTCGACGGTCTTCGCGACGACCTTGTCGACGGCGACGTCACGGACGTCCGACAGCGGCAGGGAGCCGACGTCCTCGCCGAGCCGGGCCACTCGGGCCAGGTACTTCACCGCACCGGACGGCGAGACGTCGGCCCAGTCGATGTCGTCCTCGGGCGGTCCGGCGAACACCATCGTCAGGCGGACGGCGTCGACGCCGAAGCGGCTCAGCTCGTCGCCGAGGTTCACCAGGTTGCCGGTCGTCTTGCTCATGGCCGAGCCGTTGAGGATGACCTGGCCCTGGTTCATCAGCGCCGAGAAGGGCTCGGTCACGTCGAGCAGGCCCATGTCGTGCAGGGCCTTGGTGAAGAAGCGCGCGTACAGCAGGTGCAGGATCGCGTGCTCGACGCCGCCGACGTACTGGTCGACCGGCATCCACTGCCGGACCGCCTCCGGGTCGAACGGCCCGTCGAGGTAGTCCGGGTTGCAGAACCGCAGGAAGTACCAGGCCGAGTCGACGAACGTGTCCATCGTGTCGGTGTCGCGGGTGGCGGCTCCGCCGCAGGTCGGGCAGGTGGTGTTGACCCACTCGGTCGCCCCGGCCAGCGGGGAGGTCCCGGCCGGGCGCAGCGCGTCGCCGCGCAGGTCGGGCAGCACCACGGGCAGCTGGTCGTCCGGCACCGGCACCAGGCCGCAGCCGTCGCAGTGCACGACCGGGATCGGCGTGCCCCAGAAGCGCTGGCGCGACAGCAGCCAGTCGCGGAGCCGGTAGTTGACCGCGCCCGTGCCGGCGCCGCGCGCCTCGAGGTCGGCGACGATCCGCTCGATGGCCTCGTCCTTGCGCAGCCCGTCGTACGGACCGCTGTTGACCAGCACGCCGTCGCCGGCGGTCGCCACCCCTGTGACCGCGGGGTCCTCGGCGCCGGTGTCGACGACGACCCGCACCGGCAGGTCGAACGCGCGGGCGAAGTCGAGGTCGCGCTGGTCGTGCGCCGGCACCGCCATGATCGCGCCGGTGCCGTAGTCGGCCAGGACGTAGTCGGCGGCGTACACCGGGACCTGCTCGCCCGTCACCGGGTTCAGCGCACGGGCGCCCAGGTCGACGCCGGTCTTCGGCCGGTCGGTCGCCTGCCGCTCGATGTCGGTCGCGGCGGCGACCTGCTCGCGGTAGGCCTCCAGCGCTGCCAGCCGGTCGGGGGCGCACAGCGACAGCGCCAGCGGCGCGTCGGCGGCCACGACGAAGAACGTCGCGCCGTACAGCGTGTCGGGGCGGGTGGTGAAGACGGTGACCGTCTCGGAGCCGACGACGAAGTCGACGTGCGCCCCGACGGACCGGCCGATCCAGTTCTTCTGCATCAGCAGCACGCGGTCGGGCCAGGAGCCCTTGAGCTGCTCCATGTCGTCGAGCAGCCGGTCGGCGTAGTCGGTGACCTTGAAGAACCTCTGTGTCAGCTCGCGCTTGGTGACGACCGCACCGCACCGCTCGCACGCGCCCTGGACGACCTGCTCGTTGGCCAGCACGGTCTGGTCCTGCGGGCACCAGTTGACCGCGCTGCTCTTGCGGTAGGCCAGCCCGCGCTCGAGGAAGCGGGTGAACAGCCACTGCGTCCAGCGGTAGTACTCCGGGTCGCTGGTGTGCAGCCGCTTCGACCAGTCGAAGGCGATCGCGTAGCGCCGGAAGCTCTCGGCCTGCACCTCGATGTTGGCGTACGTCCAGGTGGCCGGGTGCTCACCCCGCTTGATGGCGGCGTTCTCCGCCGGCAGGCCGAAGGAGTCCCAGCCGGGCGGGTGCAGGACGTCGAAGCCGCGCCGCATCCAGTAGCGCGCGACGACGTCCGCGATCGCCCAGGCCTCCGCGTGACCCATGTGCAGGTCGCCGCTCGGGTACGGGAACATGTCGAGGACATACTTCTTCTCGGCCCCGGCGGCCCGGCCGGCCCGGTAGAGGTCAAGCCGGTCCCAGACGGGCAGCCAGCGGTCCTGGACGGTGTGGGGGTCGTACGCCTCGCGCTCGAGCGGCGGAGTGGTCATCGGATGCTCCCTGTGCTGGTCCCGGCTGCACTGTCCCGGACATGGAAAGGCCCTCGTGAGTCCACGAGGGCGCCGCGCTGACGGGCTGCCTGGTCAGCGCGGCCGGGCAAGCAGGAGTCGCATGCCGCGATCCTACGCGGGGACGCCGCACGCCCTGCGCGCGTTGGTCCCCCGTACCCTCGGACGACGACAGGAGGACGCGTGACCGACACGACCGAACGGCCCGCGGCCCCGCCGCGCGCGCTGTCGCCGTGGCGCGCCATCGGCCCGGACGCCCGGGCCCGCCGCTCGCCCCTGCTGCTCGGCGTCGGCGTGCTGTTCGTCCTGGTCAGCATCCCGTTCGGCTTCCCGACCGGTCGCGACGTCATCACCGCCTGGGTGCTGCTGCTCCTGCTGGCCGCCTGCGGCGGTGAGTGGCCGGTGTGGCGGCGGGCCGTCGTCCACGACTGGCTGCCGCTGATCGCGGTGCTGTTCCTCTACGACTTCCTGCGCGGCGCCGCCGACGAGCTCGGCGGCAGGTTGGTCGACCTGCCGGCGCTCGCGAACGGCAAGACCGGTGTCGACGGCACCGACTACGCCCACGTGCTGCCCCAGCTGCGCGCCGACGAGGTGCTGTTCGGCTGGCTCACGGGCGGTCAGGTGCCGACGGTCTGGCTGCAGGAGCAGCTGCACGTCGCGGGCGACGTCCACTGGTACGACATCGCGATCGTCCCGGTCTACATGTCGCACTTCCTGGTCCCGATGGTGCTGGCGATCGCGCTCTGGCTGTCGGCCTACCACCTGTTCCGGCGCTACGTCTGGACGCTGGTGGTGCTCACGCTGCTCACCCTCGCGACGTACGCGCTGTTCCCCGCCGCGCCCCCGTGGATGGCCGGTCTCAACGGCTACCTGCCGGACGTCGCGCGGGTGACGTCGGAGACGCTGCAGGCGACCGGCATCGGCACGATCAGGTCGGCGGTCGCCCGCGGTGAGGCGTACGCCAACGCGGTGGCCGCGATCCCGTCGCTGCACTCCGCCGTCCCGATGATGGTGCTGATGTTCTCGTGGCGGCTGGTCCCGCGCACCGTCCGGGTGCTGCTGGCCCTCTACGTCCTCGCGATGACGTTCACGCTGACCTACGGCGGCGAGCACTACGTCGTCGACGCCTTCATCGGCTGGGCGTACGCGGCGGTCGCGGTGTACGGGGTGGCCTGGTACTTCCGGCGACGTGACGCGTCTGACGCCGAGGTCGAGGCAGGAGAGGTACCGGTCGCGGTCGAAGACTGAGGGACCTCCGACGAAGGACGTCCCCCGTGCGCCTGCGCCTCCTGCTCCTGGCCGCCCTGCCGCTCGTCCTGACCGCCGCGCCGGCGTCCGCGGCGCCGACCTGCGTCTCCGTGCCGACCGCCCTGTGCGGCGGCCGGGTGGTCGCCGAGCCGGAGGCGTCGGTGAGCTTCCAGCAGTTCGACGGGCCGCTCGAGAGCGTCGGGGAGACGCTCGCGGCCATCGAGGCGATCGCTCCGCGCTACCTCGAGGTCATGACGCTGGCCGAGGCCACCGGCGACCCGGCCCACCAGAGCGCCGGCGGGCTGCCCGTCTGGGTCGTCCGGGTCACCGACGAGCAGGTCGCCCGTGAGGGCAAGGCGCAGGTGGCCGTGTCGCTCTCGGTGCACGGGCTGGAGTCGGCCGGCCGCGAGGGCGGCCTGCGCTACGCCGAGGACCTCGCCCGCTGGGGCGCCTTCGAGCCCGGTCACCTGCTGTACGCCGGTGACACCGGGGTGCCGTTCGCCGAGGTCGCCCGCCGCACCGAGACCTGGCTGGCGTTCACCAACTCAGACGGCTGGGCCGCGGGCGACCTCGACAGCACCAGCGGCCCCGGCTTCCAGCGCGGCAACGCTGCCGGCGCCGACCTCAACCGCGACTTCCCCACCGTCGGCTGGTACGACCGCACCGGCGGACGCGGCCTCGCGGAGTCCGAGCCCGAGACGCGCGGCTGGACGGCGCTGGTCGAGGGCTTCCCGAACCTCAGGACGAGCACGGACGTCCACGGCGAGCTCACGACGCCGAACGACGCCTTCAGCGACCTCATCATCCCGGCCGGGCAGTGGTCGCCGAAGCGCCAGGACCAGGTGGACCAGCTCAGCCGCCACATGATCCGCACGGTCGAGCGCAAGTTCGCCGAGCAGGGCGTGGTGCTCGACCAGGTCTTCGGCCCGCTGCCGTCGGACGGCGCGACGCCCCGGCGCGCGGCGGACGTCGCGGCGGCCTACGACATCGTCGGCTACGACGACAGCGGCTTCATGGGCGACTGGTTCAGCCAGACGCAGGACTCGGTCCACATGGACGTGGAGAACTTCCTGTCCAACGCAGCGCCGAACAGCGCCTACCTGCCGCTGGTCGAGCAGGCGCACGTCGCCGCCGTGCGCGGCAACATCGAGGCGACCATCGTCGAGGCGCTGCTGACCGACGACGTCCGGCCGTCGGCGTCCTACGGCCGGGTCGCGTACGTCGACGACCCGCGGCGCACGAGCTCCGACCCCGCGGTGCAGGACGGCGTGCCCGGCACCGGCTCGGCCGTCCAGCCCGGCGAGGCGCAGGTGCCCTACGACGTCTCGCGCCTGGACTACTTCACCGAGCTGCGGAAGGCGTTCGGCGCCCGCATCGACCCCGTCAGCGCCGCTGCCGTCGCCTCCGGCCGGTCGTTGAAGGCCTACGACACGCTGGTCGTCACCGACATGGAGCTGCCGCCGGGCTCGACGGTGCCGAAGCCCGCGTACGTCGCGGCGCTCGACGCCTTCGCGAAGGCCGGCGGCCAGCTGCTGCTGACCGACCGCGCGCTCGGCCTGCTCGACGACCTCGGTGTCGTGCCGACCGCCGCGCTGACCGTCGACCGGACCGACGCCGGCCACGTCGACTTCGCCGAGCCGCTCGGTGACCACCCCTTCGAGAAGGGCCTGGTCGGGGCCCCGAGCCAGACCTACTACGAGGTCATGCTCGGCTACCCCTCGCGCGTGCAGGCCCCCAACCACGGCATCGAGCGGACCGCCTGGGAGGCCGCCGGCGGGACGACGGTCGCCACCGTCGGACCGCAGGGCGGTGCGTCGTCGAGCACGGCGCTCGGCACGCTCCCCCGCGGCACGGGCCGGATCACCGCCTTCGGCGCCGTCCTGCCGCAGGCCGTGGAGGCGCTGCCCGGCGTCGAGACGCCGCACCCGTTCGGCCTCGCCTCGTACGCGGTGACCATCACCGGCGGGCAGGTGCTCGACAACGTGCTGTCGTTCACCCGGCCCGGCGCGACGAAGGGGTCGGGGCGCCCGGCGGGCGTCAAGGCGGCCCCGGCGACACCCGCGAGCCTGCCGACGACCGGGCCGGCCGGGGCGCTC
>JAOPVV010000289.1 GCA_025966005.1 Frankiales bacterium | reverse complement strand
GGCGTCGCGGGCCCGGGGCGGCCGGACCTCGACGGGGCCGTGCGCGAGCCGCGCCGGCCAGCCGGGCGGGCTCACGCGCAGTGGTCTCCCCCGCCGGCCAGCTGGGCCAGGGCGTGCTCCAGGACGGGGGCCAGCACGCCGACGCCGTCACGCACGCCGCCGCTGGAACCGGGCAGGTTGACGACCAGCGTGCGGCCGATGGTCCCGGCGACGCCGCGCGACAGGATCGCGGTGGGCACGCCGTCGGCGTTGCGGTGGCGCAGCGCCTCCGACAGCCCGGGCGCCTCGCGCTCGAGCAGCGGCCGGGTCGCCTCCGGGGTGACGTCGCGCGGCGACAGCCCCGTCCCGCCGGTGGTGAGCACCAGGTCGTACGCCTGGGCGACCGCGTCGCGCAGCGCGGCCTGGACGGCGTCGACCTCGTCGGGCACGACCACGACCTCGCCCACCTCGAGCCCGAGGCCGGTCAGCAGGGAGGCGAGCAGCGGGCCGTTGGCGTCCGCCCGCTCGCCACGCGCGGAGCGGTCGGACACGGTGATCACGAGGGCCCGGGACATCAGCGCGCCCAGTCGCCCTTCTTGCCGCCGGTCTTGGTCTCGACGCGGATCGCGCCGATGACCGCCCGAGGGTCGACCGCCTTGGTCATGTCGACCAGCGTCAGGCAGGCCACCGACACGGCGGTCAGCGCCTCCATCTCCACACCGGTGCGGTCGGCGCTGCGGGCAGTGGCCGACACCGCGACGCCGGCGTCGTCGACGACGAGGTCGACGGTCACACCCGACAGCGAGATCGGGTGGCACAGCGGGATCAGGTCGGGGGTGCGCTTGGCGCCCATGATCCCGGCGACCCGGGCGACGGCCAGCGCGTCGCCCTTGGGCACCCCCTCGCCCCGCAGCAGCGCGACGGTCTCGGCGGACAGCTCGACCCGCCCGGTCGCGGTCGCCGAGCGGACGGTGACGTCCTTGGCGGCGACGTCGACCATCCGGGCGGCGCCGGACTCGTCGAGGTGAGTGAAGCCGGTCATCGTCCCCGCCTCTCGAGCACCACGACGTCGACCGGGTCGCCGGCCGCGATCCGCTCCACCCCGACCGGCACGATCGCGAGTGCGTTCGCCCGCGCCATCCCGGCCATGAGGTGCGAGCCGGGGCCGCTGACGGGGGTGACGACGTACGCGCCCTTCTTCACCTCGAGCAGCACCCGCAGGTAGGCCTGCTTGCCCTCGGGGGCCGTGAGCGTCTTCGCCGCGACCGCCCGGACCCGCGGGCGCTCGAGCGGGGTGGCGCCGAGCATCTTGCGCAGCGCCGGGCGGACGAACGCCTCGAAGCTGACCAGCGCGCTGACCGGGTTGCCCGGCAGGCCGAACACCGGGGTGGAGTCGGGCCCGATCGTGCCGAAGCCCTGCGGCATGCCGGGCTGCATGGCGACCTTGTCGAACTGCACCGTCCCGAGCCGGGACAGCACCTCCTTGACGACGTCGTACGCCCCGACGCTCACGCCGCCGCTCGTGACGAGCACGTCGGCGCGCACCAGCTGGTCCTCGAGCGTGCTGGCCAGCGTGCGCGGGTCGTCCGGGACGATGCCGACCCGGTAGGCGATCGCGCCGGCCTCCAGCGCCGCGGCGGTCAGCGCCGGGCTGTTGCTGTCGGCGATCCGGCCGGGGCTGAGCGGCTGACCTGCCTCGACGAGCTCGCTGCCGGTGCTGACCACGACGACGCGCGGTCGGGGACGCACGACGAGCCGGGAGCGGCCGACGGCGGCGGCGATCCCGATCTGCGCGGCACCGAGGACGGTGCCGGCGGTCAGGACCGTCTCACCGGCGGCGACGTCCTCGCCGACACGGCGGACGTACGCCCCGACGTCGGGCACGCGGGTGATCGACACCGACGAGATGCCGCCGTCGGTCCACTCGAGCGGGACGACCGCGTCCGCGCCGGCCGGCATCATCGCGCCGGTCATGATCCGGACGCAGACGCCCGGCTGGACGCGCAGCGGCGAGGCGGGGCCGGCCGCGACGTCGCCGGTGACCGGCAGGACGACCGGCGAGGACTCGCTCGCCCCGAGGACGTCGTCGCGGCGGACCGCGTAGCCGTCCTGCGAACTGTTGTCGAACCCGGGCAGAGCGGCGACGGCCACGACGTCCTCGGTGAGGACGCAGCCGTGCGCGTCCATCAGGCCGAGCTGCAGCGACGACAGCGGCTCGACGACCGACAGGATCCGGGCGAGGTGCTCCTCGACGGTGATCACGCGCGCGCCGCCAGCCACTCGGACAGCCACGCCACCAGCGGCGGGCCGAGGTCCTCGCGGTCGGCGGCGAGCTGCACCACCGCCTTGAGGTAGTCGAGCCGGTCGCCGGTGTCATAGCGGCGCCCCCGGAAGACCACTCCGTGCACCGGCTCGGTGGCGATCAGCGTCTCGATCGCGTCGGTCAGCTGGATCTCGCCGCCGCGGCCGGGCGGGGTCGTGCGCAGGACGTCAAAGACGGTCGGCGACAGCACGTACCGGCCGATGACCGCCAGGTCGCTGGGCGCCTCGTCGACCGGCGGCTTCTCGACCAGACCGGTGATGCGGACGACGTCGCCACCGGCGCCACCGTCGACGGCCTCGACCGCCGCGCAGCCGTACAGCGAGATCGCCTCGTGCGGCACCTCCATGAGTGCGACGACGCTGCCGCCTTCCCGGGCCTGCACCTCGATCATGAGCTCGAGCAGCGGGTCCCGGGCGTCGATCAGGTCGTCGCCGAGCAGCACGGCGAACGGCTCCTGCCCGACGTGCTGGGCGGCGGCGAGCACCGCGTGCCCCAGGCCCTTGGGGTCGCCCTGGCGCACGTAGTGGATGGTCGCGAGCTCGCTGGCCTCCTGCACGAGCGCGAGCTTCGCGGCGTCTCCCTTGGCCTCGAGCTGGTGCTCGAGCTCGACGACGCGGTCGAAGTGGTCCTCGAGCGGGCGCTTGTTGCGTCCCGTGATCATGAGGACGTCGTCGAGCCCCGCGCGCACGGCCTCCTCGACGACGTACTGGATCGCGGGCTGGTCGACGACCGGGAGCATCTCCTTCGGAGAGGCCTTGGTCGCGGGCAGGAAGCGGGTGCCGAGACCGGCTGCCGGGATGACTGCCTTGGTCACGCGAGGGGGGCCGGTCATGCGGGCGACCCTACGACGGCACGGCGACCGGGGGCCGTCCGGGCGGCGGTGCCAGCCGCCAGGCGTCGCGTCCGCCGCGCTTGGTGACGTACAGCGCCTCGTCGGCCGACCGGAGCAGCTCGGTGGCGAGGCGGCCGTGCTCGGGGAACACGGCCACGCCGATGCTGAGCGTGATGTGGAGCGGGACGTCGTCCGGTCCGCCGAACGGCCGCGAGCGCACCGCGGCGCAGATGCGCTCGGCGACCAGCACGGCGCCCTCCTGGTCGGTCTCGGGCAGCACCGCGACCAGCTCCTCGCCGCCGTAGCGGGCCAGCGTGTCGACGTCGCGGACCTCGCTGCGCACGCGGCCGGCCAGCTCGACCAGCACCGCGTCGCCGCGCTGGTGGCCGTGCACGTCGTTGACGGCCTTGAAGTGGTCGAGATCGAGCATGAGCAGCGCCAGCGGACGGCCGAAGCGGCTGGCGCGCTCGATCTCCTTGCCGACCGTCATCTGGAAGTAGCGGTAGTTCCACAGGCCCGTGAGCCCGTCGGTGATCGACAGCCGGCGGGCCTCCTCGTGCAGCAGCACGTTGTCGACGGCGACGGTGGCCTGGCTGGTGAAGGTGCGCAGCGTGGCGAGGTCGCGGTCGTCGAAGTCACCGCCGTCGGCCCGGTCCAGCAGCAGCAGGACGCCGATCACGGTCGTCGAGCTGGTCAGCGGCACCGCGACCAGCGTGCGGCCGGTCGGCTCACCCGCGGAGGGACGCAGCTCACCCGGGCCGGTCCCGATCCGGCCGGCGACGGCCTCGCCGGTGCGCGCGACGGTGCCGACGACGCCGGCGCCGAGCGGCAGTCGCAGCGCACCGTCGACCCCCCGCTCGGCCAGCCCCTGGCCGACCGCCAGCTCGAGGCCGGACCGGTCGCCCGACAGCAGCAGCACCCCGCCTGCCTGGGCCCGGGTCGACGCCATCGCCGCGTCGAGCACGACCGACAGGATCCGGTCGAGGTCGTGCGTGCCGGCCAGCGTCTCGCCGAGCCGCGCCACGCCGGCCTGCAGCTCGTCGCGGCTGTGCTGCAGGGCGCCGACGTAGGTCCGCAGGTCGCTCGTCATGGCGTTGAAGGCCGCCGCCAGGCGCCCGACCTCGTCGCGGGAACGCACGTCGATGGACGTCGACAGGTCACCGCCGGCGACCCGGGCCGCCGCGTCGCCCAGCTCCTCGAGCGGACGGGTCGTCGCGCGCGCCAGCAGCAGCGCGATGCCGGCGGCCAGCGCGGCGGCGCCGACGACCAGGGCCAGGGCGTACGGCAGGACCCGGATCCCGTCCTCGGCCGGCTGCACCAGCAGGACGGCCACCGGCTGCCCCGGCCGGCTGGGGCTGAGCACCGCCAGCCGGCTCCCGTCGCGCACCGGCGCCGGCGTGCGCAGGGCCTCGCTGACCAGGTGGTCGGGCACGTCCGTGCTCGACGCGACCGCCTGTCCGCCGGCCAGCAGCACGACCTCGCTGCCGTCGTTGGCGTACTCGCGCAGCCGCGAGGCCAGGGCGTCGTCGACGTCGATCGCCGCCACGACCCAGCCGACGTCGCCCGTCGGCCGGGACAGGCGGACGGCGGCACCGATCTGGGCCCCGCCCGCGCTCCGGAGCACCTGCCCCGCGACGCAGTCGTCCGTGGTCGTGCGCGGCGGGGCGCTGCCGGTCACGGCGAGCGTCCGCCCGTCCAGGCCGGTCACCAGGACGCCGTCGGCCAGGTCGTTGTCGACCAGCGCGTCGATCGCCGCCTGGAGGGTGGCGGGGTCGGCCGTGGCGCGCCCGGCGGCTTCCGCGGTCGCCCGGGCGCGGACGCAGAGCTGCCCGACGACGGCGGCAGCGAGGCGAGCGCTCGACGCCAGCCCCTGCTCCTGGCGGTCGGCGACGGCCGCCGGGAGCGCCGTCGTCACCAGTCCGACGACGACGAGCAGCGGTACCAGCACCACGAGCATGAAGGCGGCCGTCAGGCGGGAGCGCAACGTCACGCCCCGACCTCCTCGAACGACTGCGGATGAGGCTGCGATGCTCCCACGGTGAGCATCGGCAAGGTGGAGCGCAGGAGCGAGTCGCGGCGTCGGCGCGCGTCGCTCAGCGACGTCCAGCGCGCCGCCGCGGCATCCGCCCTGCTCACCGCCGTCCGCCCGCTGGCCCGTGGCCGGGTGGCGGCCTACGCGTCCTCCGGCACCGAGCCGGGGACCGCGCCGCTGCTGACCTCGCTGCCCGAGGTGCTGCTGCCGGTGCTGCAGCCCGACGGCGACCTCGACTGGGCGCTCTACGCGGGCGAGCTCGTCGAGGGCCTGCGCGGCACGCTGCAGCCCCCCGGCCCCCTGCTCGGTCCGGACGCGATCGCCGGGTGCACGCTCGTCGTCGTCCCCGCGCTCGGGGTCGACCGCGCCGGCACGCGCCTAGGCCGCGGGGGCGGCTCCTACGACCGGGCCCTGGCGCGCACCCGCGGCTACGTCGTCGCCGCGCTGCACGAGGGCGAGCTTCGCGTCTCGCTGCCGACCGAGCCGCACGACCGTCCGGTCGACGCCGCTGTCCTGCCGGACCGCGGCCTCGTCCGGTTACGACCCCACCCCTACGACGGACTCGGGATCACCCCCGGGACAGGAGAGACATGAAGGGCTTCGACGACCTGCTGGCAGCCAACGAGGGCTACGCAGCGCGCTTCCACGGCGAGCAGTTGGAGGGACGCGCCGCCCGCGGGCTGGCCGTCGTGACATGCATGGACTCGCGGATCGAGCCGCTGAAGATGCTCGGGCTGGCCAACGGCGACGCCAAGATCCTGCGCAACGCCGGCGCCCGGGTCACCGACGACGTCCTGCGCACGCTCGTGCTCGCCGTCCACCTGCTCGGCGTGGACCGGGTGATGGTCGTGGCCCACACCGACTGCCGGATGGCCAAGGTCAGCGACGACGAGGTGCACGCCGCCATCGCCGAGCAGGCCGGACTGGACACCCGCAGCCTGGACTTCCGGACCATCGACGACCAGGCGGAGTCGCTCCGCGGCGACGTGCAGAAGGTGCGCAGCTCGCCGTACCTGCCGCGCGACCTGGCGGTCGTCGGCTGCCTGTACGACGTCAACACGGGCAAGGTCGAGATCGTCGTCCCGATCTGAGCCGGGCGTGACCGGTCGGGCGGGCATGCGGCCGGAACCCGAGGGGGGCCGGCGGCGGAAGGGCCCCCGGACCTCGTCGGTGGTCCTGCCGCTGCTGCGGCCCGTGGTGCCCCGCTGGCTGGGTGCCCCGCGGGCTGGGTGCGGTACGTCCGCGTCCCGCCCGGGCTCAGGGCCAGGCCGGTCACCCCCGAGCCGTCCTGGCCGACGAGCTGCAGCAGCGGGGGCACGCGCCCGTGCCGGGACAGCACGCAGACCCGCATGTCCCCGCCGTCCTCGGCGACGAGCAGCTCGACGCGGCGCTGCCGAGGACGGCGTCGACACCGGTCCGCGGCGCCCCGGCGACGTCGTCGTCGTAGGCGATCGACAGGCGCCGGTGCACCGCGTCGTACCGCCACAGCTGCCGACCCGTCCGAGCACCAGGCACCCTCACCCCCGTCGACGCGCCCGGCGGACGGCACCTGCAGGCGCCTGCGCGTCATCACCGACGACGGGTCCGGGACGCGCCCACGTCGTCGCGGCGGGAAGGACCTCGAGGCGCCCTGCGACAGGTCGGGCTAGGCGGAGGGACGGAAGCGCGGCCCCGCCGCGGCGGACCGCAGCAAGCGTCCGGCGGTCCACCGTCCACGGGTCGATGCGGCCATGCGGCCCCGCCGTTGGACGGGGCACGGCGCGGTGACGCACACTGGCACTCAGCAGTGGCGAGTGCCAGGCCCCGATCGAGGAGACACCGTGCCGACCTACCAGTACGCCTGCACCGCGTGCGACGAGCGCCTCGAGGCCGTGCAGGGCTTCACCGACGCGCCGCTCACCGAGTGCCCGGTCTGCGGTGGCGCGCTGCGCAAGGTCTTCAGCGCGGTCGGCGTGGTCTTCAAGGGCTCCGGCTTCTACAAGAACGACAGCCGCGACTCGGCCAAGAAGCCGGCCCCCAAGAAGAACGAGCCGGCGGCCGCCTCGGCCACCGGGTCGTCCTCGTCCGACTCGTCATCGGCGTCCTCCTCGTCCTCGTCGTCGTCCTCATCGTCCGGCGACAGCAGGTCGGCCGCTCCTGCCAGCGCACCCGCCGCGACGCCGGCCAGCAAGAGCGCCTAGGCCACCTGTGGACGGACCGCGACCCTGTCGGGCCGGGTCCTAGGGTTCGCCTCCTACAGATCAGGAGGTGGGCCGTGCAGGCTCAGATCGGGGTCATCGGTGGCTCGGGGTTCTACGCGTTCCTCGACCACGCCCGCGAGGTCGAGGTCGACACGCCCTACGGCCCGCCGAGCGACCCGCTGGTCGTCGGGCAGGTCGCCGGTCGGTCGGTGGCCTTCGTCCCGCGCCACGGCAAGGACCACCGCTTCCCGCCGCACCGCATCCCCTACCGCGCCAACCTGTGGGCGCTGCGCAGCCTCGGGGTCGAGCAGGTGCTGGCGCCGTGCGCCGTCGGCGGCCTCGTCCCCTCGCTCGGGCCCGGCTCGCTGGTGGTGTGCGACCAGCTGGTCGACCGCACCTCCGGCCGGGTGCAGACCTTCTACGACGCGGGGGCGGCGCACGTCCCGTTCGCCGACCCCTACTGCCCCTCCGGGCGCGCGACGGCCGTGGCCCGGGCCCGGTCGGCCGGCTGGCCGGTGACCGACGGCGGGACGATGGTCGTCGTCGAGGGCCCCCGGTTCTCGACCCGCGCCGAGTCGCAGTGGTACGCCGCCCAGGGCTGGTCGGTCGTGAACATGACCGGTCATCCCGAGGCCGTGCTCGCCCGCGAGCTGGCGCTCTGCTACACCGCCCTCGCCCTGGTCACCGATCTCGACGCCGGGATCGAAGGCGGAGAGGCGGTCACCCAGGCCGACGTGTTCCGCGTGTTCGGCGAGCGGACGGCGGCGCTGCGGGAGCTGCTGTTCGACGTCGTCGCCGCGCTCCCGACCACGCGCAGCTGCCCGTGCCCGTCGGCGCTCGACGGCATCGGCGTGGCCCGGCCGTGAGCGAGCTGGCGCCGTGAGCGGCCTGCTGGCGCTGCACCGGGCGCTCGCCCGCTACCGGGTCCTGCTGTCGGCGGGCCTGGCGACAGCCGCCGTGGCCGCCGGGCTGTCGGCCGTGGTCCCTGCCGCCGACCCCGGGGTGAGCGTCCTGACCGCGGCGCGCGACCTCGTGGCCGGAGCCCCCCTTCGCCTCGACGACGTCGTGACGACCGTGCTCCCGGAGGCGGTCGTCCCCGCCGGCGCCCTGCTGGATCCCGCCGCCGTCGTCGGCCGACTGGTCGCCGGGCCGGTGCGCCAGGGCGAGCCGCTGACCGACGTGCGACTGCTCGGCGCAGCCCTGGTCACGGGCAGCGCCGAGGTCGCGGTGCCGGTGCGGGTCGCCGAACCGGCGACGGCAGCGCTCGTGCAGGCCGGTGACGGCGTCGACGTCCTGTCCGCGGCACCGGAGGGCGGGGCCGCGGCCTCGGTCGTGGCCCGCGGCCTCCGCGTCCTGTCCGTGCCTTCCCTGGGCGACGACGCCGGCGAGGGAGCCCTGCTGGTCGTCGCCGCCGACCGCGAGACCGCCGCGCGGCTCGCCGCTGCAGCCGTCACCGGGCGGCTCTCGGTCGTCGTGGCGGGTCGGTCGTGAGCTACCGAGTCTGGGGCTGGGGCGGTCCCGGCGACGAGCCGTCCCGCGCCGACCTCGTCGCACTGGCGCCCTTCGTCACGCAGGCGACCGGGGTCGTCGCGCAGGAGCCGGCCGTGGCCGCGCCTGCACCGACGCTGCCTCCGTCCCGGCACCTGGGCGCCCTGCCCGCGTCGCTGCGACGACTCGCCAGTGACGACCCGGTCGACCGCGCCCGCCACGGGATCGGCCGGTCGTACCGCGACCTCGTCCGGGCGATGGCCGGACGGGTCGACAGCCCGCCGGACCTCGTCCTGAGACCCGTCGACGAGCAGGGCGTCATCGACGTCCTGTCGTGGGCCAGCGAGGTCGGCGCGCCGGTCGTCCCGTTCGGAGGGGGCAGCAGCGTGGTGGGCGGGGTCGAGCCGCGCGGACTGCCCGGTGCCGTCTCGCTCGACCTGTCCGGCCTCGGCGGGCTCCTCGAGGTCGACGAGGTGTCGAGGGCGGTGCGGTTCCGTGCCGGCACCTTCGGCCCTGCCGCCGAGGCGGCCCTCAAGCCGTACGGGCTCACCCTGCGCTTCTACCCGCAGTCCTTCGAGCGCTCGACCGTCGGCGGGTGGGTCGCCACGCGCGCCGCCGGTCACTTCTCGACCCGGCTCACCCACATCGACGACCTCGTCGAGTCGGTGCGGGCGGTCACCCCCGTCGGCGTCTGGGAGTCGCGCCGCCTGCCCGGCTCGGGCGCCGGCCCCTCGCCCGACCGGGCGCTGCTCGGCAGCGAGGGCACCCTCGGCGTCGTCACCCAGGCGTGGCTGCGGGCTCCGCCGCGTCCCGCCCA
>JAOPVV010000274.1 GCA_025966005.1 Frankiales bacterium | reverse complement strand
AGCACCGGCGCCCGCATCACCGGCACCCTCATCAACGGCCTGCAGACCACCGACAAGACCTGGGGCCTGGAGACCATGTGCGTCGGCGGCGGCATGGGCATGGCCATGGTCCTCGAGCGCCTCAGCTAGTCCCTCCCGCACGTCCCCGCCGGCCGGTCCTGCTCGCAGGGCCGGCCGTCGGCGTTCCGAGCCGTCCTCCGGGGTAGGTCCGGCGTCCCCTGAGCACGGAGGAGCGCGCATGGCGGCCAAGACCAAGAAGAAAAGGAAGCGGACGATGACCCAGGCCCAGAAGGCCGATGCCGAGAAGTCCGCCCGCAGGCACGGCCGCAGCAAGCCCGGGCTGTGGGAGAACGTCAACGCCAGCAAGGGCAAGGGCCCCAAGGCCAAGAAGAGCACCAGGCCCAAGGGCAAGACCCGCCCGGGCAAGAAGAGCCGCACGAAGAAGACCAGGACCAAGAAGTAGCCCGACGGCGACGAGGCCGGCCACCCGCGAGGGTGGCCGGCCTCGTCGTGCGGGCGGGGTCGCCTAGCCGAGCAGGCCGCGCACGATCGGCAGGCTGCCGTCGAACGCGCCGCCCTGCGACAGCGCGATCGTGCCGAGCCCGCCCCGGGCGTTGGCGTAGTCGAGCGCCTTGCCGAGGTCGCTGACCCCGTTGCTCAGCGCGAGCGGCGCGAGCGCGAGCGTCGACAGGACACCGAGCGCCTCGCCCTCGCTGCTCAGCACGGCGCTGCCCGAGTCGCCGGGGACGCCCGGGGTGATCGTGTACACGGGGTGGTTCCAGCCGTCGGAGTCGGTGCCCAGGCTCACGCCCTGCTTGGGGCTGAGCTGGCTGACGCCCTGGCGCAGGCCCGAGTTGCCGTAGGAGAAGACCTGCTCGCCGAGGGCGACGCCGTCGCGGTCGATGCCGGTCGGGCCGCCGAGCACGGGGATCGCCGGGCTGACGCTCGCGACGTCCGCCGGGTCGATGCGGATCAGCGCGAAGTCGTTGTAGGCACAGGTGCTCGGGTCGCTCTCGCCGGCGGCCTGCATGGTCAGCCAGGAGTTGTAGACCATCGTGCCCGGACGCGTCGCGCCGTCCACCTCGACCGGGGTGCCCAGCGGCAGCGAGCCCGCCTGGCAGCCGTCGGTCTCGGTCGCCCCACCGGTGCCGGAGCAGTGCGCGGCCTGGCCGAGGAAGGTGTCGGTGCCGTTGGAGAAGACGAAGTTCGCCGTGCACTGCGCACCGGCCGTGAACGTCATCACGCCGGGGTGGATGTCACCCGGCGCTGCCGTGGCGGGCGAGGCGCCGACCAGGCCGACGGCGAGCAGGAGGCCGGCAGCGCCGGCGACGAGACGGGGAGTGCGGATCACGTGGTCTCCAGGGGTCGTGGGGCGCGTGACGACCCGGGGCGGTCAACCGTCAGGGGACAGTGTGTCCGATCTGTCGCGTTCGCACTCGTCCGCCCCGGTACGCAGCACGTCTGTCAGCCCGAGCGACGCGGCCAAGCCGGCGGGGACCTCGTCGTCGAGCAGGTCGGCCCGGTGCAGCAGCAGGTGGGCCGTCGCGGTCACCGCGACGTCGGCGGGCGGCCGGCAGCGGACGAGGTCGTCGGCGGTGACCGCCAGCTGGTCGGCGAGTCCCAGGTCGCTGTCGAGCCGGGGCAGCGGACGGGACGGCCGCCCCTCGAGCTCGGCCGCCCGGTCGGCGAGCGCCTGCGCGAGGTGGTGCACGACGTCGCCGCGGGTCGCCAGGCCGTGCAGCGTGGGACGGGGCGGGACAGCGGCGTACCGCACGGGGGTCCACAGCCGCAGCCGCTGGACCAGGGAGCGGCTCTCGCGCACGAGCAGGGCCGCCGGGTCGGTGCTCACGGGACAAACGCTAACGGCGACGGGCCGCCCCCCCGGAGGGTGACGGCCCGTCGTACCGAGCGCTGAGGCTAGTCGTTGCCCTGCAGGTAGCTGAGCAGCCGCAGGATGTTGAGGTAGAGGAAGACCAGGCCGACCACGAGGCCGAAGCCGACGCGCCAGGCCTCGCGCTCGGGGACGCCCGCGGCGATCATCGCGTCGGCCTGGTCGAAGTCCAGGACGAAGGTGAGCGCGCCGAACACGATCAGGCCGCCGGTGAACAGGATCGACAGGCCCGTGTTGCCACCGCTGATGCCGAGCGGGTCGCCGGTGGTGAAGGCGCCGACGAGCAGGTTGACCAGCATGACCGCCACGAGGCCGACGAGGCCGAAGGTGACGACCTTGGTGAACTTCGGGGTGGCGCGCAGGCGGCCGCTCTTGTAGCCGAACAGCACGGCGCCGAAGACCGCGGCGGTGCCGACGATGGCCTGAACCACGATGCCGCGGTACTGGCCCTCGTAGCTGGCGCTGATCGTGCCGAGGAACACGCCCTGGGCGACGGCGTAGGCCATGACCAGGCCGGGGCTGACCTGCTTCTTGAAGATGTTGACCATGGCCAGGGCGAACCCGACCAGCGCGGCGAGCGCGCCGAGGCCGAGCGGCACGTCGGCGACCCAGGAGGCCGCACCGACGCCGACGACGATGGCGAGCAGCAGTCCGGTCTTGACGATGACGTCGTCCATCGTCATGCGCTGCGGCGTGCCGTAGATGTCGGCGACCTCGCCCGCGGACGGTGCCGGGCGGAAGCCGTAGCTCTGCTGGGCAGCGCGGGCGAGCGTCTCGCTGCGCTGGAAGACGGGGTTGTTGCTCTGCATGGCGCGCATGGTTCGCGTGTCTCCTCTGCTCAGCCCACGGGCGGGGCCGTGCTCCTCCTACAACGTAGGGGGTGCCCGCGGTGTGCCCGTTCCGTGGCGGGCGTGCATGAGAGGTCTCTCATGTGCCCGGAGCGGGACTCGAACCCGCAATCCCTGTCGGGCGGAAGGGTTTAAGCCTTCCGTGTATGCCAGTTCCACCACCCGGGCGCAGCGCCGCCAGCGTACGGGCGTCGGCGCGTCCCGTTCCGTTGGGAGTGTGCACGTCCGCCTGATCAGACACACTGCGCGCGTGAGCACGAACAGGGCGTCCTACCGCGCGGTCCTGCGCGACCGGGACTTCCGGGCCCTGCTGCTGTCCGACGGCCTGAGCACCCTCGGTGACCAGGTCGCCCGCATCGCCGTCGCCCTGCTGGTGCTCGAGCGGTCCGGCTCGGCCCTGGCCGCCTCCGCGACCTACGCCCTGTCCTACCTGACCTGGATGATCGCCGGCCCCCTGCTCTCGGCGCTGCCGGACCGCTACCCGCGGCGGCGCGTCATGGTGGTCTGCGACCTGCTGCGCGCGGCCCTGGTCGCCGTCCTCGCGCTGCCCGGCCTCCCGCTGTGGACCGTCTTCGCCGTGCTGACGGTGACCGGGCTGCTGGCGCCCCCCAACGACGCCGCCCGCAGCGCACTGCTCGCCGACCTGCTCGACGGCGAGCAGTACGTCGTCGCCAACGCGCTCAACAACATCGTGGGGCAGGCCGGTCAGGTGCTGGGTTTCCTGCTCGGTGGCGCGCTGGTGCTGGCGCTCGGCGTGCAGAGAGCCCTGCTGGTCGACGCCGGCACGTTCCTGGTCTCGGCGCTGCTGCTGCAGCTGCTCGTCCGCGAACGGCCCTTTGAGCGCCTCGCTGCGTCGGCGTCCGCTGTCGGCGAGGCGCTCGCCGGGGTGCGTCTGGTCATGGGTGACCCGCGGCTGCGCAACCTGCTCGGCTGGGGGCTGCTGACCGCCTGCTCGATCATCGCCACCGAGGGGCTGGCCGTGGCTGCGGTCGACGAGCAGGACGGCGGACCGCTGCTCGCCGGGGTGCTGACCGGCGCGCCGCCCGTCGGGTTCCTGGTCGGGTCGTGGCTGCTCCTCAGGGTCGCGCCCGAGCGGCGGGAGGGGCTGTTCCCCTGGCTGGTCGCCGCCACCTGCGCGCCGCTGCTGCTGTCCCCGCTCGTCGACGACCTCTGGCTACTCGCCGGGCTGTGGGCCGTCGCCGGTCTCGGCAACGCGCTGCAGCTCATCGCCAACAGCTCGTTCGTCCAGGCGGTGCCGCGGCACCTGCGCGGCCGGGCGTTCGGCTTCGCCGGATCGACGCTGTTCGCGACCCAGGGCGTCGTGCTGCTCGGGGCAGGCGGACTGGCCGAGCTGACGGGTCCGCGGGAGGCGGTCAGCCTGCTTGCGGCCGCTTCTCTGCTGGTCCTGCCGTTCCTGCGCAGAGCCCCGCGCCAGATCCAGGCTCAAGGGAGCGGCGCTCCCGGTCGAAGCGGACAGACATGAGCGTGGGGGGCAGCGAGGCGGGGCGCCTGCGCCTTGGCTGTGCCCTGGCTCTGTGCGGTGCGCTGCTCGTAACCGGCGTGGGCCTGGCCCTGGCCTCCGACCCCTCGACCTACTCCCTTTCCGTGCCTCTTCCCGCCGTCCTGGCGCTGCTGATCGCCGGTTACGTGGCCGGCAGCCAGTACAGCCTGGACTACGAGTTCCGACGCAACAGCCAGAGCGTCACGTTGGTGCAGCTTCCGCTGGCACTGGGCGTGCAGGTCGTGATGCCGCTCGTCCACGTGGCTGCACGGGCTGTGGCATCCCTGTCCTTCGTGGTCACGCAGCGACAGGATCCGCTGAAGGCGCTCTACAACCTCGGCAGCAGCTGCTTTGAGGTCGGCGCCGCCACCTTCGCCGTGTCGCTCGTCGATGGGAACCAGGGTCCGGAGCACTGGATCGCTCTGTACCTGGGGCTGCTGATCGGCGA
>JAOPVV010000259.1 GCA_025966005.1 Frankiales bacterium | reverse complement strand
GGGCAGCTCGTCCGCGGCCAGCGAGGGGCTGACGGCCGTGGCGGCGACGACCCGACCGGGTCCGAGCGCCCGGGCCGCGGCGGCCAGCAGGAACGCGGAGTCAGCGCCGCCGGAGAAGGCCACCAGCAGGCCGTCGACAGCCCGCAGCGAGGTGTCGAGCGCGGCGAGCCGCACCTGCAGCAGGTGGTCGGCGAACCACGCGGGGAAGCCGGTCAGGTCGTCGAGCCGGATGTCGGCGCCCTCGGGCGGGACCCCTCCGGTGGCGACACCGACGCACAGCGCGCCCGCGGCGGCCGCTGCCCGGACGTCACCGGGGTGGTCGCCGACGTAGACGGTGGCGTCGTGCGCGAGCAGCGCGGTCGCCTTGCCCTGGGCCCACAGCCCGCCGACGACCGCGTCGACCTCGACGTCGAGGTCGGCCAGCGTGGCGCGGGCCAGCGGCTCGGACTTGGCGGTCACGACGACCGCGCGCCCCCCGGACGCCCTGACGGCGGCGACGGCCTCGGCCGCGCCGGGCAGCAGCGTGATGAGCGGCGGCCCCAGCACGGCCATCAGCTCGCGGTAGCGGGCGGCCGCCGGGACGACCCGCTCCGGTGCCACCCAGTGGGCCAGCTCGTGCTCGAGCGGCGGCCCGAGCCGGGAGGCCCACAGCGCCGCGTCGACCTCGACGCCCTCCTCCGCGGCCAGCCGGGAAGCGACCGCCACGACGGCGGCGCGCGGGTCGATCAGCGTCAGATCGAGGTCGAAGCCGACGGTGAGCTGCACCGGCCCGACAGTACGGGCCTGGCTCAGCCCTCGCCGGCCTCGAGCTGCTGGCCGGTGCCGCGGGCATCGCGCGACGCGCGGGAGTCGCCCGACTCCATGTCGACGGGCGGCGCCGGCTCGGCCTCGACGTCGCCAGGCCCCTCGCCGAGCGCCTGACTGATCGGGTTCGGGACGCCGGTCAGCTCCTCGGTCGACGGGTCGCCCTCGACCGTGCTCTTCGCCGAGCCCTCGTCCACGCCCTCGGTGGTGGCCAGCAGGTCCTTGCTCGGGTTCGTCATGCAGCGGGGGTTCCCGACCTGCCGCGGAGCCAACCCGCGACTAGGGTCGTCCGGATGGACGCTTCCGCGCGCAGCCTCGCGGACTGGCTCCGCAGCTGGCCGGACGAGCGGCTCGCGGCGCTGCTGCAGGCCCGCCCCGACCTGGCTGTCCCCGTGCCGTCCGACGTCGGGGTGCTCGCGGCCCGCGCGGCGGTCCGCCTGTCGGTCCTGCGGGCGCTCGAGCAACTCGACGCGTTCGTCCTCGCGCTGCTCGAGGGCCTGGTGCTGTCGGACGACACGACCAGCCTCACGGCCCTGCAGGCGCTGGTCGGGAAGGCCGCGCCGGCCAAGCGCGTCGCGGCCGGCGTCGAGCGGCTGCAGGACCTCGCACTGGTCTGGGGACCGCCGACCGCGCTGCGCGTGGTTGGTCCGGTGCGCGACGTCGTGTCGCCGACCGCCGCCGGGCTCGGCCGTCCGGTCGCCACCCTGCTGGGGCGCCTGCGCGACAAGGACGTCGCCCCGATCGCCACCGCGCTGGGGGTCGACGGGCTGCGCGGCGTGGTCGACCTGTTCACCGACCCGACGCGGCTGCAGGAGCTGCTGGCCACTGCCGGCGAGCCCGAGCGCCGGGTCGTCGACGCGCTCGCGTCCGGCTCGAGCCTGGGGCAGGTCAAGGACGCCCGCCGTCCGACGACCCCGGCCACCGCCGACTCCCCCGTCCGCTGGCTGCTGGCGCACGGTCTGCTCGTCGCCATCGACGACGACACGGTCGAGCTGCCCCGCGAGGTCGGGCTGCTCGTCCGGGGCGCCAGCGCCCTGGGCACGCTGCAGCCCGACCCCCCGAAGCTCCAGGTCACGGCCGTCCCCGCCGGCAGTGTCGACGGCGCGGCTGCCCACGCCGCCGGCGAGCTCGTCGGCAAGGTCGAGGCGCTGCTCGAGTCGTGGTCGGACGCCCCGCCCACCGTGCTGCGCGCCGGCGGCCTGGGCGTGCGCGAGGTCAAGCGGCTGGTCAAGGAGCTCGACGTCAGCGAAGGCGTCGCCGCGCTGCTCGGTGAGATCGCCGTGGCTGCAGGCCTGGTCGACCAGAGCGCCGGCGTCGATCCGGAGTGGGTGCCGACCACGGCCTACGACTCCTGGTCGCACTCCACCCTCGAGCAGCGGTGGGTCACCCTCGCCGCCGCCTGGCTGGCGATGCCCCGGCTGCCCGCGCTGGCCGGCGAGCGCGACGACCGCGACAAGGTCCTGGCGCCGCTCGGCCCGGAGCTCGAGCGGCCCGGCGCCCCGTCGGAGCGACGGCGCGTGCTGGAGGTGCTCGCCGGCGCGAAGCCGGGCTCGACCGTCAGCCGCACGACCGCGTCCGAGGTGCTGGTCTGGTCGGCGCCGCGCCGCGGCGGACGGATGCGCGACCTCGTCCACCGCTGGACGCTCGAGGAGGCCGAGACCCTGGGCGTCACCGGGCGCGGTGGGCTGGCGTCGTTCAGCCGGGCGCTGCTCGACGGCGACGAGAAGGAGGCCGCCAAGCTGCTCGGCGCGCGCCTGCCCGACCCCATCGACCACGTGCTCTGCCAGCCCGACCTGACCGTCGTCGCCACCGGCCCGCTGGTGCGCGACCTGGCGCGTGAGCTCGCGCTGGTCGCCGACGTCGAGTCGACCGGTGGCGCCACCGTGTTCCGCGTCACCGAGGACTCCGTGCGCCGGGCGCTCGACGCCGGGCGGTCCTCCAGCGACCTGCACGAGCTGTTCCGCAGCCGCTCGCGCACGCCGGTGCCGCAGGCGCTGACCTACCTCGTCGACGACGTCGCCCGCCGGCACGGCCGGATGCGCGTCGGCGTCGCGTCGACGTACCTGCGCTGCGACGACGAGGCGCTGCTGTCGGAGGTCGTCGTGGCCAAGCGGGTCGCGCCGCTGCGGCTGCGCCGGCTCGCCCCGACCGTCCTGGTCAGCAGCTCGCCGCTCGACCTCGTGCTCGAGCTGGTCCGGGCGGCGGGGTACGCACCGGCGGCCGAGGCGCCCGACGGGGCGCTGCTGGTCGCCCGGCCCGACGGCCGCCGCACCGCGCTGCGTCCCCGTCCGCACCGGCACACCGAGCC
>JAOPVV010000254.1 GCA_025966005.1 Frankiales bacterium | reverse complement strand
AGCAGCCTGCTGAGCGCCAGCGTCGGGCTGCACCGCGCCCTGCACCTCGCGCTGCTCAACCCGATGCTCAGCGCCGCGGAGGCGCAGGCCTCCGGTCTCGTCCCGCAGGTCCACCCCGACGGCGAGCTCTACGCCGCGGTGAGCACCGTGGTGTCGACCCTGCTGTCCGGCTCGCGCAGCGCGCAGGTCGCTGCGAAGCTCCTGCTTCGCGCGCAGGCCGTCTCGAACCCCGAGGGCGCCCTGCGCCGCGAGACGCTCGCGATCCGCGCGTCCGCCGGCGGACCGGACGGGCAGGAGGGAGTCGACGCCTTCCTGGCCAAGCGGGCGCCGACGTTCCCCAGCAGCGGGGGGCCCGGCAGCGGCGTCCCCAGCAGCGACGGCTGAACCGGACCTGCTGGGGACGTGGCCTCGCGGAGATGCCGGCGGGTCAGGCCATCTCAGGCACCCTCAGGTGCGCGATCGCCACCTCGAACTCGCCGACGTCCAGCAGCTCGGCCTCCATCGTCCGGATGACCTCCGAGCGGATCCTCGTGGTCGCCTCGCGGCTCGCCTCGAGGGCCTGCCGGCTCGCGTACGCGATGGCGCCCGTCGCACGACCGGAGCTGCGGTCGACGAGCAGGCTCGCGCTGCAGAAGCCGGGGAGGTCCTGCAGCTGGGGCAGGATGGTCCCGCGGAAGACCTCTATCTGCCGGTCGACGAGCTCCGGGCGGACCTTCACCCACGTGACGCGCGCGCAGGCGCCGAGATCGGCCGGATGCTCGCGGTGCAGCGTCGCGATCTCCCACTCCCGGATCTCGGGCTCCGGGCCGCCGAGCAGCTCGACCGCACGGCTCCTCAGCCCCTTGACCGCCTCGCGCGAGGCGCTGATCGCGGCCTCGTCCTGCCACGAGGTCGTGATGATGCACCGACCGGTCTCCCTGTCGGCCAGCATGGACAGCCCGACGAACCCGTCCATCTCCTGCAGGGCAGGCAGTACCTGGTCGCGCACCTGCCGGATGCCGTCGTCGATCGCCTCGGGCCGTCCTCGTACGGTGGTGGACCTGGCGAACATGCCACCACTCCCCTTCACCTCCGGAGCGAGACCCTGGTGGCCCCGCCACCACCCCACCGTGCTCCTGATCGCGGGCGACGGCAACGCCCCCGACCGGTCGAGTCGGACGCGGGTTCAGGTGCCGCAGAAGGTCCGGTAGGCGCCGAGCCCGGCCGGGGCAGGCGCGGCGTAGTGGTCGAGTCCCGGCCGCTCGTCGAACGGGGACGTCACCGCGTCCAGGAGCCGGCCCAGCGGGTCGAGGTCACCTGCGGTCGCGGCGGTCAGCGCCTGCTCGACGAGGTGGTTGCGCGGCACGTAGGCCGGGTTGACCCGGCGCATAGCGGCGGCGTCGGGCCCCAGGGCGCGCCAGCGGGCCAGCCAGCCGTCGAAGGCCGCGAGGTCGAGCACCTGCCCGCGCACCGGCTCGACGTCACCGTCAGCGGCGCCGCACAGCAGCCGGAAGGTGGACGTGAGGTCGGCGCCACTGTGCTCCAGCAGGGCGAGCAGCTCGTCGACCAGCGGGTCGGTGACGGCGTCCACCAGCCCGTCGGGCAGGCCCAGCTTGGCGCGCATGCCGGCGGACCAGGCTGCGCGGTACCGCGGGCGGAACTGCTCCAGCGCCTCGACGGCCAGGGCGACGGCGCGGTCCTGGTCGTCGGCCAGCAGCGGCAGCAGGGCCTCGGCGAGCCGTGCCAGGTTCCACTCCGCGACGACCGGCTGGTTGCCGTACGCGTAGCGCCCGGTCTCGTCGATCGAGCTGAACACGGTGGCCGGGTCGTAGGCGTCCAGGAAGGCGCACGGCCCGTAGTCGATGGTCTCGCCGGAGATCGTCGTGTTGTCGGTGTTCATGACGCCGTGGACGAACCCCACCAGCATCCACCTGGCGACCAGTGACGCCTGGGCGGCGACGACCGAGGCGAACAGGGCGAGGTAGGGGTCGTCGGCCTGCGCGGCCTGCGCGTGGTGCCGGGCGACCGCGTGGTCGGCCAGCCGTCGCAGGAGACCGAGATCTCCGGTCGCGGCGGCGAACTGGAAGCTGCCGACCCGAAGGTGACTGCTGGCCACGCGGGTGAGGACCGCGCCCGGCAGGAGCGTCTCGCGCTGCACCGGGCGCCCCGTCGCGGTCACGGCGAGGGAGCGTGTCGTGGGGATGCCGAGGGCGTGCATCGCCTCGCTGACGACGTGCTCGCGCAGCATCGGTCCGACCACGGCCAGGCCGTCTCCGCCGCGGGCGAAGGGCGTGCGACCGGAGCCCTTGAGGTGCAGGTCGCGGACCCGGCCGTCGCGGTCGACGAGCTCGCCCAGCAGCAGCGCGCGCCCGTCACCGAGCCGAGGGTTGAAGCCTCCGAACTGGTGGCCGGCATAGGCCTGCGCCACCGGGGCGGCGCCGCTCGGCACCCTGTTGCCGAGGAGGAACCGGACGCCGTCGGGCTCGCGCAGCTGGTCCGGATCGAGGCCCAGCTCGGACGCCAGCGGCTCGTTCAGCACGAGCAGCCGTGGTGCGGGAGCCTCGACGGCCTGCCACGGGACGGCCATCTCGGGCAGCTCGCGGGCGAAGCGGTCGTCGAGGAGGCGGGTCCGTCCCGGCGCGAGGCTCACGGGCGCCAGCCTAGGAGCCCCCGGGCCCTCAGCTCACGACCACCGCCGCCGCCGCCACCAGCTCGTCCAGCAGCGGCTGCCCCGGCGGCGCCACGATCGGCTGACCGGCCATGGCGATCACGCGCGCGAAGGCGTCCTCGATGGCGTCACCCCGCAGGACGGGGCCGTGCGCCGAGGCCGTCGCCACCGGCTCCAGCCGGGCCACCTCACGCACGTGCGCGGCGTACCTGTCGCGGTCCAGCCACTGGTGCCACGGGGAGACGAGGCTGTTCAGGAGCCGGAACGTCTCGTCGTACAGGTCGGGCGGGACGTCCGCGTGCTCGTAGCCGGCGCCCGTGCTGAGCGCGGCGAAGGAGTCCACCGACCACAGCACCCGGGACCGCTCGTCGAACAGCGCACGCGTCGCCGGGCCGTCGAAGATGGGCGGCACCAGCAGGCGGACGCGACGGTCACCGACGTCGAGCGCGTCGCCCGGGCCGAGCCAGACCTCCGGTCGAGCGGCAGAGCCCTCTCCAGCGCGAGGCGCTCGGTGATGAAGAAGTTCACGACGAGCGTGGCCTGCGGGCACAGGTGCAGCAGCTCGTGCAGCGCACCGGTGTGGTCGCCGTCGTCGTGCGACAGGTAGATCCAGCGGACGTCCTCGGGCTCGAGGAGCGAGAAGACCTGCTCCAGCACGCTGCTCCGGTGGATCGGTGCGCCGGTGTCCACGACCATCGGCTCGGCCCCGCGCACGACCATGGCGTTGACGGGCAGCAGGACGTCCGGTCCCGGGGGGCGTAGTTCGGGATCAGCCAGACGTCGTCCGCCACCCGGTGCGGCGCCACCGCCGGGAGCGGTGGCGCCACCGGGGCGGTGCGCTGGGTGGGGACGGCCGGGTTCGTGGTCATGTCGCTCGCGTCCGTGGCTCGCAGGACGGGGAGACCGGCGCGGCAGCGTGCGTGGACGCTGGAACGCCGGCTGGCCCGATGCTCGTCGCGTGCGCGATCAGCCATCCATGGCCGGTTGTGACCACCGGCCAGTGCGGGCCCGCCCCCTCCCCCGCCGTCGGGAGGCGGCAGGGCTAGGTCGTGTCTCGTTAGTCATCGGAGCCAGTCGATGATGGCGGCGAGGACGACGCCGCCGCGGAACACCAGGGCGTGCTTGTCGTAGCGGCTGGCCAGGCCGCGCCAGTTCTTCATGCGGTT
>JAOPVV010000251.1 GCA_025966005.1 Frankiales bacterium | reverse complement strand
CACGGCGGCCGCCGGCGCCGGGCTCGCCGCACTGCAGGACGCGCCCCTGTGGCTGCCCGCCGTGGCCGTCGTCGCCGGGCTGGGCACGGCACGGCTGCTGCGCGACCACGCCGTCCGGCGGGTCGGCGGGATCACCGGCGACGTCCTCGGGGCGCTCGTCGAGACCACGACCGCGGTCGTGCTGGTGGTCCTCGCCCTCAGCGCCTGACCCGGCGCGGAGCTCAGACCGGTCTGGTCGGCAGCGCCGCGAGCACCTCGCGCGCCGCCTGGGCCGGCGTCAGCACGGCCATGTCGAGCACCTGGTCGGCCACCTCGCGGTAGAGCGGGTCGCGCTCGGCCGTCATCGCCTGGAGCGCCGCGCCCGGGTCGCCGTCGAGGAACGGGCGGTGGTCCTTCTTCGACACCCGCCGGGCGAGCACCGCCGGGGGGGTGCGCAGGTAGACCACGTGCCCGCCGGCGCGCAGCCGCACGCGGTCCCGGGCGTCGAGCACCACGCCGGCCGGGACGCCGGCCACCAGAGGTCCGGGCATCGACAGCGTCAGCGTGAGGACGTCGGACTCCGCCGAGCGCAGCCGCTCCAGCCCGTGCGACTGGAGCAGCTCGACGGCCGTGCAGCCGGTGCTGCGCTCGAGCAGAGCGTCGTTGTCCAGCGCCGGCCACCCGGTGGCGGTCGCGATGGCCTGCGCCACCGTCGACTTGCCCGAGGCCATCAGCCCCACGAGCAGCACCCTGCCGCTCGACGTCACGGCTCAGCGCACCCGGGACGGCACGAAGGGCGGCCGGACGACGCGCATGAGGGACGTGCGACCACGGACGTCGACGGTCACCTCGTCGCCCTCGGCGACCGACGGCTCGAGCAGCGCCAGCCCGATGCCGACGCGGCGGGTCGGCGAGAACGTCCCACTGGTGACCTCGCCGACGGGCACGCCGTCGCGGCTGACGACCATGTGGGAGCGCGGGATCCCTCGGTCGAGCGACTCGAGCCCCCGCAGCAGCCGGCGCGGCCCGGCCGCCCTCTCGGCCAGCAGCGCCTCGCGGCCCCAGAAGCGCGGCTTGTCCCACCCGACCGCCCAACCGGAGCGGGCCTGCACCGGGGTGATCTCGAGCGAGAGGTCCTGGCCGTGCAGCGGGTAGCCCATCTCGGTGCGCAGCGTGTCGCGGGCGCCGAGCCCGCAGGGGAGCACGCCGAGCGCCGCGCCGTGCTCCATCAGCGCATCCCACACCTGGCCCGCGTCGTCCCAGCGCGGCAGCAGCTCGAAGCCCAGCTCGCCGGTGTAGCCGGTGCGGCAGACGACGACCGGCAGGCCGTCCCAGTCGGCCGGCGTGAAGCTCATGTAGTCGTGGTCGGTCGGCAGCCCGAGCGCCTCGACCAGCTCGCGCGAGCGCGGGCCCTGCACGGCGATCACCGCGAGGGTGCGGTGCAGGTCCTCCACCTCGATGCCCTCGGGGGCGTCCGCCTGCAGCCGGCCGACGACCTGGCTGGAGTTGGCGGCGTTGGGGACGAGGAACACCTCGCCCTCGCTGCGGACGTACGCGATCAGGTCGTCGACGACGCCGCCGGACGCCTCGTCGCAGCACAGCGTGTACTGCGCCTGCCCGACGCCGACGCGGCGCAGGTCGTTGGTGAGCCGGTCGTTGACGAAGTCGACCGCGCCCCGGCCTCGCACGACCCCCTTGCCGAGGTGGCTCACGTCGAACACGCCGACGGCCTCGCGGACGGCGAGGTGCTCCTTGAGCACTCCCCCACCGGGGTACTCGATCGGCATCTCCCAGCCGCCGAAGTCGGCCAGCTTCGCGCCGAGCGCGACGTGCCGGTCGTGCAACGGGCCCTGCAGGAGGTGGTCCACGCCTGCGGACCCTAGTGCTCCGGCGCCGGCGCGGCGCACGGACCTGACCGGCGCGGCGCCTGCGCCCCCCGCTGCTGGCGCCTCAGCGCGAGCGGGCCGCGGCGTACAGCGCGAGGTGGTCCACGACCGAGCTCGACGCCACCGCCTCGTGCAGCAGAGGCAGGTCGAGGTCTCCGACGGTCCGGAAGCGCAGGCACGCCCTGCCCATGTCGAGCCGGCGACCGGTGGCCCGCCAGCGCGCTCCCGGAACGCCAGCTCGCGCTCGGTGCTGGAGTGCAGGCCCCATCAGGTAGATCGAGGAGTGTCGCTCCTGCGCGGCCAGCGGGACGCAGGCCAGGGGCCGGCCGGCGCAGGTGTTGGGGAAGCACCCGAGCGGGACGCTCCACGTGATCATCCCGACGGCGATCACCTCCTGGTACCCGTCCGGACGGCCGCGCTCACCAGCTCTGGGACCTGCTGCACGACCGCGCGCCGCTCGGGCTCGAGCGCGTCGAGGTAGGCGTGGACCGCTGCCGGGATCGTCATGGCGCGACCGCGTCGACCCCGTCACCTAGGCTCGCCCGCCGTGACCACCCTCTCTCTGTCCAGCGCCTCCGCCGCCTCCGCGAAGGTCGACGCCATCGTGATCGGCGTCGCCCGCGGGCCCAAGGGCCTGGTGCTCGCGCCCGGCTCCGACAGCGTCGCGACGGCGCTGGGCAAGGGCCTGCTGCCGGCGCTGGCCGGCCTCGGCGCCACCGGCCGGGCCGAGGAGGTCACCCGGCTCGCGACCCTCGGCGCCACGACCGCCGCCGTCGTCGTCGCGGTCGGGCTCGGCGACGCGCCCGTCAAGGGCGGGACCTACGACGCCGAGCTGCTGCGCCGGGCAACCGGCGCCGCCGTGCGCGCCCTCGCCGGCACCGGCAAGGTCGCGGTGACGCTGGCCGCGACCGGCGGTGACGTCGCTGCAGCGGTCCGCGC
>JAOPVV010000247.1 GCA_025966005.1 Frankiales bacterium | reverse complement strand
GGCGACTGGTGAGGTCGGACAACCTGCGCGGCCTGACCGACGCAGGTGCGGTCGCCCTCGTCCGGGAGCTCTCCCCCGCCCTGGTGCTGGACCTGCGCACCGAGGCCGAGTGCGCACGGGAGGGCCGCGGTCTGGCCGAGCTCGAGCACGTGCGCTACGTCAACCTGCCGCTGCAGCCCAAGGCGGCGATCAACCCGGAGCAGGTGGAGCAGGGCCTGGCCACCACCCTCTACGACGACTACGTCCTGCAGGTCCGCGACAACGGCCCTCAGCTGCGGGCAGGGCTCGAGCTGCTGGCGGAGGACGGCGCCCTGCCGGCGGTCGTGCACTGCACGGCCGGCAAGGACCGCACCGGCGTGCTCGTGGCCCTCCTGCTCGACCTGCTGGGCGTCGACCGCGAGGCGGTCGTGGCCGACTACGCCGAGACCACCGGGAACATGCCGGGGATCCTGGCCCGGATCCGCGCGTCGCCCTACTTCCGCGCCCACGGGCTGGCGGCCGCACCCGACTGGATCTTCGGCTCGGAGCCATCCACGATGCGCGACCTGCTCGCGTTCATGGACGCCGAGCACGGCGGCACCGAGCGGTGGGCCGTCTCGTCCGGGCTCCCCGGGTCCGCCCTCGCGCGACTGCGCGCCCGGCTCCTGGAGCCCTGACGCCTGCCTGACCCTCAGCGCGGCAGCAGCGGCACGACCGTCCCGGGGTCCAGCGCGCCGCGGTAGACCAGGGCGAAGCGGCGCTCGGCGATCAGCCAGCCCTCCGGCGTCCGCGTGTAGCGGTCGTCGTAGTGGCCCAGGTGGAGTGCTCCGGTGCCGTCACCGAGTCGGTTGAGCTCCAGCACGTACCAGCTGCCGGTCGCCGTGTCGTCCTGCACGTCGACGAGGCCGGTGGGCGCTACCTGCGCCACCCACGGGTACTTCGCGGTCGCCGTGGTCCACAGCTCCAGCGTGGCGTCCCGCCCCTGCGTGACGCGTCCGCCACCGAGGTCCCAGCGGCAGTCGGGGGCCCAGGTCGCGATCCAGGCCGCGCCGTCCCGTCGGCACACCGCGTCGCAGTAGCGCGCCACGAGCGACCGGATCGCCAGCTCGTCCTCGGCGCTCACGGCTGCTCCAGCGACCGACCGAGCCGGGCCTCGAGCCGGGGCCGGAAGGCGGTGCTCACCAGCTCCCACCAGGTACCCGTCCCGGTCTCGTGGTAGCTGAAGAGCTCCTCCTGGCCGTCTGCCGGGACGTGGCGCACACGCCCCGGCAGGCCGGCCGCCTCGAGCCGCCGGACCGAGCCCTCGAGGTCGTCGGTCCACATCCCGACGTGGTTCAGCGCCAGCGCGCCGGCGGCCCAGACACCACCGGACAGCTCCTGGACGATCTCCAGGTACGGGGGGCCCTCCCGGGAGTAGGTGGCGGCGATGCGCGCCTCCCGCGCCCGCCCGTCCACGACGACGTCGAGGGTGCTGTCGCCCAGCTCGGTCCAGGTGAACCCGAGGGCGTCGGAGTACTGCTGCATCGCCGCCCGCGCGTCCGGCACCACGATGCCGACGTGGTACATGTCGAGACCCTCGGGCGGCGTTCCGAACCAGCTCATGTGGATCCCCCTCGTTCGCGCGTGCTGTAGACCGTATCCAGTTACTGGCCTCACGGACAGCACCTGGGGCACACGTCTCCGCTACCGTCGACCCGTGCTCTCACCCCACCCGGTTCCCGCCTCCCCGTCGACGCCGTCGCCGCCGCGCGTACCGCCCGCACCGGCACCGCCGCCCTTCTCGATGCACGACACCTTCCTGCTCTCGCAGCCCGAGGTGACCGGGCTGGCACTGGTGCGCCACGGGCAGCAGCAGCGGCCCACGTCGCCGGTCTTCACCCCGGCGGACTGGGTCGACCCGCCGTTGTCGGAGACCGGTCGCCGGCAGGCCGAGGTCGTCGGCAAGGCGTTCGCGGCCGAGCCGGTGGACCTCGTGGTGTGCAGTCACCTCAGCCGGGCGCACGAGACCGCGCGCGCGATCGCCGCGCACCACGGCCTCGAGCCGCTCGTCCTCCCGGACCTGCGCGAGGTCGAGACCTACCGCGACCTCGACGACGGCGTGTCACCTGACGACGCCCTGCCCGAGCCCTTCTGGCGGGGGGTCCAGGAGCGCTGGCCGACCGAGCGGCGCTGGGACCTCATCCCGTTCGGCGAGAGCAGCGACGAGCTCCGCCACCGCGTCGTCTCCACCCTCGAGGGACTGCTGGCGATGCACCGTGACGCCCACCTGGTGGTCGTCTGCCACGGCGGGGTCATCAACGCCTACCTCGCACACCTGCTGGGCATCGTCCCCGACATGTTCTTCCTCCCGGCGCACGCGTCGGTCACGCGGGTGCGCCGGCTGGGAGCGCGTCGCGTGCTGCACAGCCTCAACGACCGGGACCACCTGGTGGCGGCGGGCAGCGAGCTGCTCACCTACTGAGGAGCCGCGGCCCGGCGGTCAGATGACCGTCTCGCCGCCGTCCACGACCATGGTGCTGCCGGTGACGAAGCTGGCGTCGTCCGAGAGCAGGTAGCAGACCGCCGCCGCGAGCTCGTCCGCCGCCGCCACCCGCTTCTGGATGTTGCCCTGTCCGAACGCCTCGGCACCCTTGGCGACGTCGCCGCCGCCGCGGGCCACCATCAGCGGCTCGGTCATCCCGGAGTGCGTGCGTCCGGGGGCGATGCAGTTGACCCTGATGTCGGGGCCGGCCTCGAGGGCCAGCTGCCGGCTGAAGCCCGCGATGGCGGCCTTCGCCGCGCCGTACGGCGCGTTGTTGCGCTGCGCCACGAACGCCGCCACCGAGGCGACGTTGACGATGGCGCCACCGCCGCGCTGCCGCAGCAGCGGCAGCGCGTGCTTGCACACGAGGAAGGTGCCGCCTGCGTGCACGGTCATCATGCGGTTCCAGCGTTCGAACGACCACTCCTCGATGGGACCGAACTCGGCGTGCCCGCCGGCGTTGAAGATCGCGTCCACACCGCCGAGCCGGTCGACCGTCGCCTGCAGGGCGGCCTGCACCGACGCCTCGTCGGCCACGTCGCAGACGACCGCGATCGCGCCGGCGAGGTCGGCGGCCACCGCCTTCGCACGGACCTCGTCGAGGTCGGCGACCGCGACCCGACCCCCCTCCGCGGTGAAGCGACGGGCGACCGACGCGGCGATGCCGGAGCCTCCTCCGGTGGCGAACAGGACCTTGTCGGCGAAGCGCATGAAAGGACTCCCTGGGACGGACGAGGGACGGCGTCGCCGCCCTAACTGGTTAGACTATCAAGAAACACGATCAGGCCGTCCGTGTCAACGCGCGCGACAGCCGCCGGGCACGGGGCGCCGGCGGCTGTCGGACGAGCAGGGGGGTGGGGCTACACGCGGCGGGCCGACCGGGCGGCGAGCGCCACGGCGATGATGAGCGCCGCTCCGTTGAACAGGTCGTTGACGTAGACCGGCGCTCCGGCGAGCTGCAGCCCCTTCACGCCGGTCGCCAGCAGGTAGATGGCGATCAGCGTGCCCAGGACGTTGACGCGACCGGCCTTGATCTGGGTCGACCCGAGGAAGACCGCCGAGAAGGCGGGCAGCAGGTAGGACGGGCCGATGTCCTGCGACGCCGTGCCCAGCCGGGCGGCCAGGACGACGCCGGTGACGCCGGCGACGAACGACGACGCGACGAGCGAGCCGAAGACGATCCGGTCGACCCGCACACCCGCCAGCCGGGCCGCCTGGGGGTTGCCACCGGCGGCGTACAGGTACCGGCCGACCGGGAGGTACTCGATGACGACGTAGATGATCGCGGCCACGACCAGCATCACGTAGAAGGGCAGCGGGATGCCGAGCAGCTGCTTGGTCCCCAGGTCGAGGAAGGTGCTGCTGAAGCCCTCGGTGATCTGCTTGCCGTCCGTGATCCAGTACGCCGCCGCCGCAAGCAGGCTGCTCATGCCCAGCGTCGCGATGAACGAGTTGACGCGGAGGTGGACGACGACGAAGCCGTTGACCGCACCGATGACGGCGGCACCCAGGATCGCGATGATCGCCGCCACCACGGGGCTCTGCCCCTCCACCTGCATGTAGGCCGTCAGGGCGACCGAGACGCCCAGCACACCCGCGAAGGACAGGTCGAACACGCCGGCTGCGAGCGGGATGATGATGCCCAGGGCCAGCATGGCGGTGATGGCCTGGTCGCCCGCGATGATCTTCGCGTTGCTGGTCGTGAGGAAGGTGTCGGGCACCCACAGCGCGAACAGCAGGATCAGCGCCCCCCAGACGTAGAGCCCGCTGAAGCGCTCCAGCCCGAAGCTCAGCCGCCGGCGGGGCTCGGTCTCGGGCGAGCCGGCGTGCGCGGGCAGGTCGGACTCGACGACCGGGTTCGCCGCCGACGCCGGACCGGCGACAGGCTCGCCGTCCTGGCTCGGGACCACGACGGCCCCGCCCAGCGGGTGGGGCCCCGTGCCCCCGCGCCGTCCGGGCGTCGGGTCCTGCTCGTCCGTGGTGTTGCTCCGGCCAGTGCGCTTCATGCCGCCGCTCCCTGCTTCGCGCCGATCGTTGCGGCGGTGATCCGGTCTGGGTCGATGTGCGGTCGCCGGAGGACGTCGGCGATCCGGCCTTCGCGCAGCACGAGCACGCGCTCCGCCAGGCGGGTGAGCTCGCTGTGGTCGGTCGAGACGACGATGACGGCCGCTCCGGCCGCAGCGGCCTGCTCGACCAGCGTGTGGATGTCGGCCTTCGCCCCGACGTCCACGCCCTGGGTGGGCTCGTCGAGGACCAGCACTGCGGGGTGCTGGCGCATCCAGCGGGCCAGGATCACCTTCTGCTGGTTGCCGCCGGAGAGCGTGGCGAGCTGGCGCTCGGGGTGCGGCGGCCGCACGTTGAGCTTGGTCAGCCAGGACGTGACCTCGGAGACCTCGCGGCTGCGGTTCAGCAGCCCCCTCCGGAGGAAGTCGCCCGGGCTGACGATCGAGACGTTCTCGCGCAGGGTGGAGTCGAGGAACGCCGCGTTGGCATGGCGCTCCGCGGGCACGAGGGCCATGCCCGCCTCGACGGCCTTGTCGGGCCGGTGCGGGTCGACCGGCTTGCCGGACACCGTGACGGTGCCGGTGCGCCCGATGCCGCCGAACAGCGCCAGCGCCAGCTCCTCGCGCCCGGAGCCGGTGATGCCTGCCACGCCGATGACCTCGCCCGGCCGGACGTCGAGGTCCACGCCGTGCAGGACAGCAGAGTGCAGGTCGCGGGCCTGCAGGACGGGTTCCCCGTGGCGTTCCGCGACAGACCCCGTCGGGACCTCGAACTGCTCCAGGGTGCGTCCGATCATGAGGGCGATGAGCGCGTCCTCGTCGAGCCCCTGGACCGGACGCGTCACGACGTGCCGACCGTCCCGGAGCACGGTGACGGTCTCGCACAGGGTGAACACCTCGTCCAGGTGGTGCGACACGAACAGCACCGCGACACCCCGGTCGCGCACGGCGCGCACGACCTCGAACAGCCGGGAGATCTCGGCTGCCGGGAGGTTCGCGGTCGGCTCGTCCAGCACCAGGACGCGAGGCGGCGTCGACCGGGGGGACAGCGCGCGAGCCAGGGCGATCGCGGTCCGCTCGCTGATGACGAGATGGCCGGTCGGCTGCCTGACGTCGATGTCATAGCCCAGGTCCCGCAGCGTCTCCTGCGCCATCCGGTGCTCCCGTCGCCAGGAGATGAGGCGGGCCCGGTTGCGCTCGTAGCCGTGCCCCATCGCCAGGTTGTCGCAGGCGTCGAGCGTGGGCACGAGGCCGAGGTCCTGGTGGACGAACCGCAGCCCGGCGTGGTCGCCCGCCCCGGCGACGCCGAGCGCCAGCGGCTGGCCGTCGACGAGCACCTCGCCAGCAGGGTCCGGGTCGTGGTAGCCGGCCAGGACCTTGATGAGGGTCGACTTGCCGCAGCCGTTCTGGCCGACGAGCGCGCGGAGCTCGCCAGGCTGCAGCTCGAGGTCGACCTCGATCAGCGCGCGCTGACCGGTGAACGTCTTGGACAGGGCGTGCACCTGCAGTGCGGGTGTCTGCGGCATCCGGCTCCTTCGGGACGTGCGAAGGGATGGGGGTGAGTGCGGTACGGGGCTGAGTTACAGAACACCGACCGCAGTAAGTGGGCCGACTGTAGCCCGCGTCACACCGCTGCGCCACCCCCTCTCCGAGGGCGGTTCCCGCAGGCGGGAGGGCAGCGCAACGTCCAGGTCTCGAATCAGCCTCGACTTGTGACTGACTCCAGAAAGTACTTCCCATGTGACCGGCGCCACTGCTACTTTCCGGCCACGGCACCGGCACGCCGGCGACCGTCGAACCCGTTCGGCACCCGTCGACAGGTGAGCAGCACGCCGTTCCTCCGGGGCACCGCCCCATCTCTCCGACGACAGGAGTCGCAGCATGCGCAGCCGCAGGGCAACCCTCGGGGCGTTCCTCGCCCTTGCAGTCACGTTCACCGCCGCGGCCTGCGGTGACGACGCCGACGACGGCGACACGGGCACCGACACCGCGGCCCAGAGCGACAGCGGCAACGCTGACGCCGCCGAGGCCATCAAGCCCTTCTTGGCCGCGCCGACCGACATCCCGGTCGACACCCCGCTGGGGAAGAAGCCGGAGAGCGGCAAGACCATCATCGTCACCGAGAACCCGCAGGCGGTGACGCGCAAGACGAACGACGGGCTCGACGTGGGTGCCAAGCTGCTCGGGTGGACCGTCAAGCGCGAGCCCGTGGGCACCGGTCCCGAGGACCCCGCCAAGGCGTTCGACGCCGCGCTCGACCAGAAGCCGGACGCGATCCTGGTCTCCGGCAACCCGGCCTCGACCCTGCGTTCCCAGCTGGACCGCGCCAAGCGCGAGGGCGTCACGGTCCTGCTGTCCGACGCCGGCGACCCTGTCGGCAGCGATGGCAGCGTGCACACGATCGGCCTCGACGACTTCGACCAGACCGGCCTGTGGGGCAAGATGTCGGCCGACTACGCGATGTCCAAGGACGCCAAGCACGTCCTGGTCGTGGACCTGTCGCTCTACCCGATCCTGCACGCCTACAGCGAGGCTGCGGCCGACCGCGTGAAGGAGCTCGGCGGCACGTCGACGCTCATCGACGCGCAGATCACGGACCTGGTGGCCGGCAAGATCCCGGCCAACGTCGTCAGCGAGATCCAGCGCAACCCCGACATCGACTGGGTGCTGCTGGCGCTCGGTGACATGGCCACCGGCCTGGACGCCGCCCTCAAGGGTGCCGGCTTCGCCGACAAGGTCAGCGTCGGCGGCGAGAGCGCCAGCACGGCCAACACCGCGGCGCTCAAGAGCGGCGCCGAGGACGCGTGGACCGGCTTCGCCGCCGAGATCCACGGCATGTACCGCATCGACGCGCTGGCCCGCCTGTTCAACGGCGAAGAGCTGGTCACCGAGTACAACGAGCTGCCCACCCAGCTGCTCACCCCGGACAACATCGGTGAGGCCCCGCTCGACGACGAGGGCTACTACGTCGGCGTGCCGGACTACGAGAAGCACTTCAGCGAGCTGTGGAAGATCTGACCCACCCCTGCTGAGCACCCACCCTGCTGGGCAGCAGCGCCCCGGCGGTCCACGGACCACCGGGGCGCTGTCGCGTCCAGGCCCCGCGGCGGTCACCCCTGCTGGACCAGCCGCCTCGTCGCGACACCCAGCCGGTGCACCCAGGCCCGCGGGTCGTCGCGCGCCGCCGGGTTCGGCGCCTCCACGCT
>JAOPVV010000243.1 GCA_025966005.1 Frankiales bacterium | reverse complement strand
TACGGCGGCGACGTCTCCGGGCTGGTGCCGCCGCTGGTCCACAGCTCGCTGATGGAGCGGGTCGCTGCCAACCGGGCGGCGGAGGCGTGAGCGACCTCGAGGACGTCCTCGACCGGCTCAGCGAGGTCGTCGAGCAGGCCCGGGCGCTGCCGATGTCGTCGTCCTGCGTCGTCAACCGCGACGAGGTGCTCGGGCTGCTCGACGACGCCCGCGCCAGCCTGCCGTCGGCGCTCGCGCGGGCCGAGCGGGTGCTGCGCGAGCGGCAGTCGCTGCTCGACGGCGCCGCCACCGAGGCCGCGGCCGTCGTCGCGCAGGCCCAGCAGGAGCAGTCCCGCCTGGTCGAGGCCACAGCCGTGTTCACCCGCGCGCAGGACGAGGCCGACCGCCTGCTGGCGGCGGCCCGCGCCGACGCCGAGGCGATGCGGCTGCAGACCGAGGACTACGTCGACGCCAAGCTGGCGAACTTCGAGGTCGTGCTGGCCAAGACGCTCGCGACGGTCGAGCGCGGCCGCTCACGGCTGTCCGGCCGGACCGACTACGAGCCGCTGCGCAGCGACGACCTCGACGCCCTGAACGCCGAGGACCCCGACCAGCCGGTCTAGGTCGCGATCCAGGGCCGCCCGGTCCGCCGTCCGCTAGGCTCTGGGACGGTCTTCCACGTCGTCAGAGAGCTCATGCGCGAGAACAGCAAGCCGCAGTCCCGCCTCGATCCCCACAAGCCCCTGGTCCTCGACACGCGCGAGCTGGGGCGCCGACCGGGGTCGATGCGGCCCGTGCGACTCGCTGCCCCCGCGCCTGAGGGTCTCGGCACGGAGATGATCGGTGCGCCCGTCGGGGCCGAGCTCGACCTGGACCTCAGGCTCGAGTCGGTCATGGAGGGCGTGCTGGTCACCGGAACGGCGACCGTGCCCCTCACCGGGGAGTGCGGACGCTGCCTCGAGCCGATCAGCGACACGCTGGTCGTCGACCTGCAGGAGCTGTACGCCTACGCGGACAGCACGACCGACCTGACGGGCGAGGACGACGAGACCGCACGGATGGAGGGCGACTTCCTCGACCTCGAACCCGTGCTGCGTGACGCAGTGGTGCTCGCACTCCCGCTCACGCCGCTGTGCCAGGAGGACTGCTCGGGCTTGTGCGTCGACTGCGGCGAACGGCTCGACGACCTCCCGGAGGACCACGCGCACGCCGCACCGGATCCCCGGTGGGCCGCGCTGCAGTCCCTCTCCGCACCAGACCTGACCGCACCGCCCGTTGACACTGAGGAGCACTAGCCATGGCCGTCCCGAAGCGCAAGATGTCGCGCAGCAACACCCGCTCGCGCCGCGCGCAGTGGAAGACCACCGCTCCGACCCTGACGACCTGCGACCGCGGTCACGTCACGCTGCCGCACACCGTCTGCCCGGAGTGCGGTCGCTACGACAAGCGCACCGTCCTCGCGGTCTGACGCTCCTCCACCCCACGCGGTGACCCGCGTCGCGCTCGACCTGCTGGGCGGTGACCACGCCCCCGAGTCGATCGTCGACGGCGCGATCCTGGTCGCCGGGCACACCCCGGACGTCGAGGTCCTGCTCGTCGGTCCGGTCGACGTGGCCGAGCGGCTGCTCGCCGAGCGCGGTGCGAGCGGCCGCTTCCGGCTGGTCGCGGCGTCCCAGGTCATCGGGATGGACGAGGACCCCGCCCGGGCCGTCCGCAAGAAGCGCGACGCGACGGTGCGGGTCGCCGCCCGCCTCGTGCGCGACGGCGAGGCCGAGGCGATGGTCTCGGTCGGCTCGACCGGCGCGGCCCTCGCGGCCGGCGTGTTCACCCTCGGCCGGCTGCGGGGCGTGAGCCGCCCGGCGCTCGCCGCGATCATCCCGGCCGCCGCCGGGCCGCTGGTCTTCCTCGACGCCGGCGCCGGCACTGACGCCACCCCCGAGCTGCTGGCCCAGTTCGCGCTCGCCGGGGTCGCGCTCGCCCAGGTGCGCCTGGGCATCGCGAACCCCCGGGTGGGGCTGCTGTCGATCGGCGAGGAGCCGGGCAAGGGTGACGAGCTGCGCCGGCAGGCCCACCCCCTGCTGGCCGCGCTGCCTGTTGAGTTCGTCGGCAACGTGGAGGGGCGCGACGTCCCGCACGGCGGTCGGGCCGACGTCGTCGTCACCGACGGCTTCACCGGCAACGTGCTCGCCAAGGGCCTCGAGGGCGCGGCCACCATGCTGCGCGGCGTGCTGCTGCAGGCCCTCACCACCACCCCCGAGCGCGAGCAGGCCTCCCGGGCGCTGCTGCCCGTCATCGCCGAGGCCACCGCCGCGATGGGCCCGGACGAGCTCGGCGGCGCGGTGCTGCTGGGCGTCGGCGGGGTCGTCGTCATCGGGCACGGCGCCAGCACCCCGCAGGGCGTGCAGAGCTGCGTGCGCACCGCGGTCCAGGCCGCGCGCGAGGGCCTCGTGCCGCGCATCGCCGAGGCCCTGTCCGACCTGTTGGACCGCACCCGAGCCGAGGGAGTCACCGCATGACGTCCGAGCAGGTCCTGGCGGTCGTGCGGTCAGCCGTCGCCACCGTCCTGGAGCGCGACCCGGCGTCGGTGGCCCGGGAGACCCGCTTCCGGGAGGACCTCCAGGCCGACTCGCTGGCGCTGGTCGAGATCGTCGAGATCGTCGAGGAGACCCTCGCGCCGCTCGCCCGTGCCGGCTTCCACATCGCCGACGAGGACCTCGACGCGCTCACCACCGTCGGCGAGGCCGTCGACTACGCCGTCGAGCGCCTGTGAGCAAGCCGTCGACGGGCGAGGCCGGCCCGCCGTACACCGTGCTCGAGGCCGTCCTCGGCACCGGCATTGAGCCGGGGCTGCTCGAGCAGGCCCTGACGCACCGGTCCTACGCGTACGAGAACGGCGGACTGCCGACCAACGAGCGCCTCGAGTTCCTCGGCGACGCCGTGCTCGGCCTGGTCGTCACCGACGCGCTGTACCTCACCCACCCCGACCTCGCGGAGGGTCAGCTCGCCAAGCTGCGGGCCAGCGTCGTGAACACCCGGGCGCTGGCCGTCGTCGCCCGCGGCCTCGAGCTCGGGCGGTGGCTGCGGCTGGGCCGCGGCGAGGAGGTCACCGGCGGGCGCGACAAGAACTCGATCCTGGCCGACACGATGGAGGCGGTCATCGGTGCCGTCTACCTCGACCGGGGGATCGCCGGCGCCACCCGGCTGGTGCGGGCGCTGTTCGACCCGCTGATGGTCGCGGCCGCGTCCGACGGCGCCGCGCTCGACTGGAAGACCGCCCTGCAGGAGCTCACCGCCGCGCGGGGTCTGGGCGTGCCCGACTACCGGATCAGCGAGAGCGGCCCCGACCACGCCAAGCAGTTCGCCGCGCAGGTCCTCGTCGCCGGCGAGAGCCGTGGTGGTGGCGAGGGGCGCAGCAAGAAGGAGGCCGAGCAGCAGGCCGCCGAGGCCGCCTGGACCGTGCTGTCCGCGCAGGGCTGACGTGCCCGAGCTGCCCGAGGTCGAGGTCGTCCGCCAGGGCCTGCAGCGCGGGGTCGCCGGACGCACGGTCCGCAGCGTCCGGGTCACCCGCGACCGGGCCGTGCGACGGCACACGGCCGGCGCCGACGACTTCACCGCGCGGCTGATCGGCCGCACCGTCCTGTCGGCCGAGCGCCGCGGCAAGTACCTGTGGCTGCCGCTGGACTCCGGGGACGCCCTGACCGGCCACCTCGGCATGAGCGGGCAGCTGCTGGTGGTGCCCGCCGACTCGCCGCTGCAGAAGCACCTGCACGTCCGGGTGGTGTTCGGCGACGGCGGCCGCGAGCTGCGCTTCGTCGACCAGCGCACCTTCGGCGGGCTGCAGGTCGTCGACGGCCCTGCTCCCGGGACGACGGACCGCGTCCCGCCGGTGAGCGCCCACATCGCCCGCGACCCGCTCGACCCGCTGTTCGACGACGACGCGTTCGTCGACGCGCTGCGCCGCAAGCGCACCGGGGTCAAGCGGGCCCTGCTCGACCAGACGCTGGTCAGCGGCATCGGCAACATCTACGCCGACGAGACGCTGTGGCGGGCGCAGCTGCACGGCGCCCGCCCGACCGAGCTGCTCACGCGGCCCGTCGCCCGCCGGCTGCTCGCGGACGCCCGCGACGTCCTCGGCGAGGCGATCCAGCAGGGCGGCACCAGCTTCGACGCGCTGTACGTCTCGACCGAAGGGGTGTCGGGGCTGTTCGAGCGGTCGCTCAACGCCTACGGCCGCGAGGACCAGCCGTGCCCGCGGTGCGGTGCGCCGGTCCGGCGCGAGTCGTTCATGAACCGCTCGTCGTTCAGCTGCCCGCGGTGCCAGCCGCGACCGCGCCAGGGGCGCTGGTGAGCGACCAGGCGTCCGCGGACCAGCGGCTGACGGCGCACGTCAAGGGGCGCGTGCAGGGCGTGGGCTTCCGGTGGTGGACCCGCGCGCGAGCGCTCGAGCTGGGCCTGCGGGGCAGCGCCACCAACCTCGCGGACGGCCGCGTCGAGGTGGTCGCCGAGGGCCCCGAGCCGGCCCTGAGGCAGCTGGCCGAGGTGCTGCGCGGACCGGCCGCCCCGGGGCGCGTCGCCTTCGTGGCGGAGCGCTGGGGGCCCGCTCGGGGCGAGCCGGAGGGGTTCACCGAGCGCTGACCGCTTCGTGATGAGATCGTGATGCGGGTCTTGACCGAGAACGCCACGACTGGCACTCTGGAGGTCGCCGCCCGGGTCTTCTGCCGTGGGCCGAGGCGACGCCGCACGTACAACCCTCAGCGTGGAGGACCACAGTCATGGCCAAGGCCCTGTTCGGACACGTCGGCCTGGGGGCCGACCAGCGCCTCGTCGACGAGGTGCGCCGGCTGCGCCGTCGCGTCACGGAGCTGGAGACCGAGCTCTCCCGCGCGCACGCCACCAACGACGCGCTCGTCGCGTCCGTGCACGTCGAGGACGACATCCGCATGCTGACGCTGGACGACGAGCCCGCGCTCACGTAGTCCGTGAACTACTGCGCCGAAGGGCGTCTCCCCGTTCCGGGAGGCGCCCTTCGTGCCGTCCGGCCCCGCTAGCCTGCCGGGCGTGCACCTCAAGAGCCTGACGCTCAAGGGCTTCAAGTCCTTCGCCTCGCCGACGACGCTGCGCTTCGAGCCCGGCATCACCTGCGTGGTGGGGCCCAACGGCTCGGGCAAGAGCAACGTCGTCGACGCCATCGCCTGGGTCCTCGGCGAGCAGGGCGCCAAGGCGCTGCGCGGCGGCAAGATGGAGGACGTCATCTTCGCCGGCACCCCCGGCCGCCCGCCGCTCGGGCGGGCCGAGGTGACGCTCACGATCGACAACAGCGACGGCGCGCTGCCGATCGAGTACGCCGAGGTCAGCGTGACCCGGCTGATGTTCCGCGACGGGGCGTCGGAGTACTCGATCAACGGGACGAGGTGCCGGCTGGTCGACGTCCAGGAGCTGATGAGCGACAGCGGCATCGGCCGCGAGCTGCACGTCGTCGTCGGTCAGGGTCAGCTCGACGCGGTGCTGCAGGCGCGGCCGGAGGACCGCCGCGGCTTCATCGAGGAGGCCGCGGGCGTCCTGAAGCACCGCAAGCGCAAGGAGAAGGCGCTGCGCAAGCTCGAGGGGATGCAGGCCAACCTCGCCCGCCTGTCGGACCTCACCGTCGAGCTGCGCCGCCAGCTCAAGCCGCTCGGCCGCCAGGCCGAGGTCGCCCGGCGGGCCGCCCAGGTCCAGGCCGACCTGCGCGACGCCCGGCTGCGGCTGCTCGCCGACGACCTGCTCCGGCTGCGCTCGACCGTCGAGGCGGAGGTGCGCGACGAGACCGCGCTGCGCGAGCGCCGGTCGCTCGTCGAGCGCGACCTGGCCACCGCCCAGGCCCGCGAGGGCGAGCTGGAGACGGCCGCCCAGCCGCAGGCGCAGGCCCTCGCCCGTGCCCAGGAGACCTGGTACCGGCTCTCCGCGCTCGAGGAGCGGCTGCGCGGCACCGCCACCCTGGCGACCGAGCGGCACCGCCACCTGACGGCCGCGCTGCCCGAGGAGGGCCGGCAGGGCCGCGACCCCGAGCAGGTCGAGCGCGAGGCGGCCTCGGTGCGCGATCAGGAGGCCCAGCTCGCCGTCCAGCTCGAGGCCGACGCCACCCGGCTCAAGGACGCCGTCACCCGCCGCACCGACGCCGAGGCCGCGCACGCCGCCGAGGAAAAGGCGCTGGTCGCGGCCGTGCGCGCCGTCGCCGACCGGCGCGAGGGCCTGGCCCGGCTGACGGGGCAGGTCGGCGCGCTGCGCTCCCGCGCGCAGGCCGCCCAGGCCGAGCTCGGTCGCATCGCCGGGACGCTGGTCCAGGCGCACGCCCGGGCCGACCGGGCCCGCGCCGAGCTCGAGGAGCTGCAGCGGCAGGCCGGCGGGCTCGACGAGGGCGAGGTCGACCTCGACGAGCGGCACGAGGCCGCCGAGCGGGCGCTCGCGGCGGCGCAGGACCGGCTGGCCGCA
>JAOPVV010000241.1 GCA_025966005.1 Frankiales bacterium | reverse complement strand
CCGGCCCGGGCGAGCGGGACGGCGAAGCCGCCGGTGCCGCCGCCGGCGTCGAGCACGTCGAGGCCGGCGCCACCCGGGTCGGCCTCGGCCAGGACGGCCGACAGCACCTCCCACACGACGGCGGTGCGGGCCGAGCCCGCCGGGCCGGTGAGGCGCGCCGGGACGCGGTCGGACGGACGGGGCACCGAGGACCGGGGCACCGAAGAGGGGGGCACCGAAGAGGGGGGCACCGACGACGGGGACCCCGAAGGATCGGGCATGACGCTCCTCCTCCCGGCCCTGCCGGTGGCGAGGCGCTCGCCGGGGAGCCTAGTGACGCCGCCACGGTCCGGGCAGGCTGCCGACCGCGCCGCGCCGCCGGTCGACCTGGCTGCGGCGGTCGACGACCGGGGTGAGCCCGACGGTCGCCGTCGGCGTCGCGGAGCCCGGGGCGGCCTTCACCGGGGCGTAGAGCACCGGCGAGACCTGCCCGGTCCAGTACGAGGTCCGGCCGTACGCGCCGGCCCAGGAGAAGCTGACGTGCACGTGGTCGGTGTGCGGGCTCGAGCCGACGTACGGCTGCCAGCCCTTCGCCGCCTGGTAGCTCTTCCACACCCTGCAGTTCCAGATGACGTACATGACGCCGAGCCGCCGGGCCATCGCCGCGGCGTTCCCCTGCTCGTCGGGAGCCATCAGCCAGGCGAGCAGGTCGTCGACCTGGGCGACCTGGACGGCGTTCGAGGTGCTGACCCGCCAGTCCCAGGCACGGCCCTCCTTGTGCTCGCTCGTACCGCCGACCGAGCACGCCCGGAGGATGCCGGAGTCGCCCGTGGCGGGGTACGCGGCCAGGACCAGGTCGCGGAACGCCGCGACCCCCGCCCGCACGACCGGGTCGCAGGTGGCCTGACCCTGGTAGGGCGACAGCGCCTCGATCGATGCGTCCGGCGTGCTGCGCTGCTCGGGGGCGGCCAGGGCGGGCGCGGGGACGCCGAGAGCCACGAGCAGCCCCACCAGCGACGCCAGGCAGGTGGTCACGACGCGGGGTCGCGAGGGGGTCGGGCGTTGCGCACCGGAGGCCCGGCGGAGGACGGCGGAGCGGCTCGACGGCACGACGGAGGTCCCTTGCAGGCGGAGTACGGAGCCCCGCCACAGGGGCGGGGGCGGACGGCGCCGCAGGGGGCGCACCCTCACCATCGGCGACGACCGGGCTCCGGTGGACCCTCGCGCCGCACTTCGTGACCACTTCGTGACGGGAGTCACCGGTGTGTCTGCTGGGACTGCTGGGACACCTCAGGGCGGGCCGGCGTACTGGTGTCGCCACCGGACGGGTGCGGGTCATCGCCCGGCACTGCCCTGGCTGGCGTGCCACAGCTTGCGCGGGGCGGCCGGCGTGGGACGCCCCCCGGAGGTCCCGGCGCCGTCGCCCGCGGGCTTCACGTCGGCGTACGGGGAGGCCTTGAACCCGGTCGTGTAGACGTGGACAGCACCTCCGACGCCGGAGTGGCCGGTCCCTCCGCCGATCAGGGGCGGGCTGGTCATCACCGGCCGGCTCGACCGGCTGGCCGCCGCGCCCTGCACCGCGGCCTCGGTGACGGCGGCCGGGGCGTGCATCAGCCCCCACACCGCCTCGAGCCCGCCCCCCAGCCAGGCGTCGTGCAGCGCGGGCAGTTCCCAGCAGCCGACGGCCTGCATCGACACCCCACGGGGCCCGGTGCGCCGGACCAGCCCCTGGACCACCAGCAGCCAGGAGTGGAAGACGGTGGTGGCGTAGCCGACCTGGGCGTCCTCGAAGAAGGTCGCGTCGAGCGGACCGGTCGCGTCGTCGAGCGTCACGAAGATGACCCGGCGCCCCGACCGGATCGGCGGGGTCTGGGTCGCGACCTTCACCCCCGCCACCAGCACCTCCTGGCGGCTGCGGCAGCCGAGCAGGTCGCGCGCCCGGGTGGTGCCGAGCTCGGCGAGGAACGGCGCGTAGGCGTCCATGACGTGGCTGCTGACGTCGAGACCGAGGACGTCGAGCTCGGCCCGCACCCGCTCGGCACCGCTCATCTCGGGCAGCCCGCTGGACACGGTCTCGTGCGGGGCGTCACCGAGGTCGAGCGAGAGCTGGACGTCGACCGGCTCGGGGACGGCCGGCGCCTGCGACTGGCGGGCCTGCCGGGTGCGGACGTCGTCGAGCCGAGCCGGCGGCGCACCCGGGCCATCAGGGCGTGTGCCGGCAAGGCCCGAGGGAACGACGCGTGCTCCAGCACGCGAACGACCGAGGCCGCCGGCGCGCGTCCTGGTGGCACGGGTCCAGCGGTCGAGCTCGGCGACCTGCAGCAGCAGGTCGCGCCGGGTGACCTGTCCCCGCCGGCGCACCGGCAGGGTCGAGCCCAGCCCGTAGAGCGAGTCGAACGCCCCGGCCACGACCAGCCGCTCGGCGACCGGCCGGGAGACCTGGGCGCGGTGCCAGAAGTCCGACAGCCCGGAGTACGGCCGGCTCGCCACGACCCGCGCGACCTCGGCCTCGCTGATGCCCTTCACCTCGGCCAGCCCGATCCGGATGCCGTAGCCGCGACCGTCGGGCAGCCGCGGGTCGGACGGCGCGCTGCGCGGGCCGCTGACCCCGCCGAGCACCCCGCGGCCGTCCTGCAGCTCGACCAGGGGGAGGTCGGGGTCGGGGGTCCAGCCGTCGTCGACCGGCAGCAGGTCGTCGACCGTGACCGGACGGGCCGGGCTGCTGACCTGGTCGAGCACCGCGGGCGGCGGCTCGTCGAGGACACCGACCCGCTCCACCCGGTAGGTGGCGTCGGAGAGGTTGACGTCGAGCCCGAGCACGGCGATCCCGAGCTGGCGGGCGTCGTCGAGGATCAGTCGCTTGGGGTACATGCCGGGGTCGTGCGTGAGCACCCCGGCCAGGAACGCCGCCGGGTGGTGCGCCTTGAGCCAGGCCGACTGGTAGGTCGGCAGCGCGAAGGCCGCCGCGTGGGCCTTGCAGAACCCGAACGAGCCGAACGCCTTGAGCACCTCCCACACCCGCTCGACCACGCCGAGCTCGTAGCCGGCGGCCAGCGCGGTGGGGACGAACCAGACCTTGACCTCGTCCTGCCCCTCGGGGTCGCCGAGAGCGCGCCGGACCTCGTCGGCCTCGGCCAGCGAGCAGCCGGTCATCACGCTGACGATCTGCAGCACCTGCTCGTGGAACACCACGACGCCGTGCGTCTGGGCCAGCACCGGCTCGAGGTCGGGGTGCGGGTAGACGGCCGGCTTCCAGCCCTGCCGGGCCTCGAGGAACGGCCGGACCATGTCGCTCTTGACCGGCCCGGGCCGGAACAGCGAGATGTCGACGATGAGGTCCTCGAAGGTCTCGGGGGCGAACTTGCCGACCAGCTCGCGCTGGCCGGGCGACTCGATCTGGAAGCAGCCGAGCGTGCGGGTCGACTGCACCAGCTCGAACGTGCGCCGGTCGTCGCGGGGCGCGGCGTCGACGTCGACCACCACGCCGTCGACCCGGGCGACCTCCTGCACGGCGTAGGACATCGCCGACTGCATGCGGATGCCGAGCACGTCGAGCTTGAGCAGCCCGAGCTCCTCGACGTCGTCCTTGTCGAACTGGCTCATCGGGAAGCCCAGCCAGCTGGACTCGACGGGGGTGCGGTCCAGCAGGGTCCGGTCGCTCAGCAGCACGCCGCAGGGATGCAGCGCGACGTGGCGCGGGAGGCCGTCGAGCCGTTCGACCAGTCGCAGCAGCAGGTCGGTGCGGCCGGCGTTCTCGCCCTTCGCCAGTCCGCTGGCCCGCAGCTCGGGCAGGTCGCGCATCGCGGCCCGGACCTGGTTGGCCCGGATGTGGGGGAACGCCTTGGCCAGGGCGTCGACCTCGCCGGGCGGCAGGCCGAGGGCGGCCCCGACGTCGCGGATGCCGTGGCGGGCGCGGTAGGTGTCCATCATCGACACGCAGGTGCAGCGCTCGCCGCCGTACCGCTGCAGGACCTGCTCGTAGACCTCGGTGCGGCGCGCGGACTCGACGTCGAGGTCGATGTCGGGCAGCTGGTGGCGCAGCGGCGACAGGAACCGCTCCATGAGCAGGCCGTAGCGGATCGGGTCGACGTCGCTGATGCCGAGCAGGTAGGTGACGAGGCTGC
>JAOPVV010000239.1 GCA_025966005.1 Frankiales bacterium | reverse complement strand
CGCCGCGACGCGCGGGGGGACGCTGCGCGGCGGCCGGGGCGGCAGTCCGCCACGGGGGCGTCGGGGGTCCAGGTGCGGGGGCAGCCCGGGCTCGGACGGCTCGTCGCCGCCGGCCTTCCAGTCCCTGCTGTCCGTCACCGGGTCCGTCTCCTCGTTCCTGGGGTCTGTCCCGAGGACGTGCCGCGGCGGGAGGAGGTTCCGCGCCGTTGATCGCCAGGCTACCGACGCCGCGGCCGTCGTGGTGGCAGCTCGCACTAGCCTGCCGGACATGAAGGCACTCGTCCTGTCCGGCGGCGCGGGCACCCGCCTGCGCCCCATCACCCACACCAGCGCCAAGCAGCTGGTGCCGGTCGCCAACAAGCCGGTGCTGTTCTACGGCCTCGAGGCGATCCGCGACGCAGGCGTCACCGACGTCGGGATCATCGTCGGCGACACCGCTGCCGAGATCGAGGCGGCCGTCGGCGACGGCTCCGGGCTCGGCATCTCGGTCACCTACATCAAGCAGGACGCGCCGCTGGGCCTGGCGCACTGCGTCCTCATCGCGCAGGACTTCCTCGGTGACGACGACTTCGTCATGTACCTCGGCGACAACTTCATCATCGGCGGCATCACCGAGCTGGTGCAGGAGTTCCGCGACGGCACCTACGACGCGCAGATCCTGTTGACCAAGGTCGAGAACCCGTCGCAGTTCGGCGTCGCGGAGCTCGGGCCGAACGGCGGCGTCACGACGCTGGTCGAGAAGCCGAAGGAGCCCAAGAGCGACCTGGCGCTGGTCGGCGTCTACATGTTCCGCCCGGTCATCCACGACGCCGTCCGCGCCATCAAGCCGTCCGGCCGGGGCGAGCTGGAGATCACCGACGCCCTGCAGTGGCTCATCGACGAGGGTCGCGACGTCCGCCCGCACCTCGTGACCGGCTACTGGAAGGACACCGGCCGGCTCGAGGACATGCTCGAGTGCAACCGCAAGGTCCTCGAGTCGGTCGAGCCGCTGGTGCTGGGCTCGGTCGACGCCGACAGCCAGCTCATCGGCCGCGTCGTGGTCGAGGAGGGCGCGGTCATCGAGCGCTCGACCGTCCGCGGTCCGGCGATCATCGGCCGCGACAGCGTCGTCCGCGACACCTACGTCGGACCGTTCACGTCGATCTACTTCGGCTGCACCCTCGAGGACACCGAGATCGAGCACTCCATCGTGCTCGAGGAGTCCACGATCCGCGGCGTCGGCCGCATCGAGGACTCGCTGATCGGCAAGCAGGTCGAGGTCTCCCCGTCGTCGGCCCTGCCGCGGGCGCACCGGCTCATGCTCGGCGACCACAGCCGGGTCTCCATCGCGTCGACGAGGGGCTGACCGGCGTGCGCGTGCTCGTCACCGGCGGCGCCGGCTTCATCGGCGCGAACTTCGTCCACTGGACCCGTCGCCACAAGCCGGACGTCGAGATCACGGTGCTGGACGCCCTGACCTACGCCTCGGACGGCTCGAGCCTGGACGGCGCGGACGTCGAGCTGGTCAAGGGCGACGTGGCGGACGCGGCGCTGGTCGACCGGCTCGTCGGGGCCAGCGACCTGGTCGTGCACTTCGCCGCCGAGACGCACAACGACAACTCGCTGGCCGACCCCTCGCCGTTCCTGCAGGCCAACGTGGTCGGCACGTTCGTGCTGCTCGAGGCCGTCCGCAAGCACGGCGTACCGCTGCACCACGTCTCGACCGACGAGGTCTACGGCGACCTCGAGCTCGACGACCCGGCGCGCTTCACCGAGGACTCGCCGTACGACCCGTCGAGCCCGTACAGCGCGACCAAGGCGGCCAGCGACCTGCTGGTGCGCGCCTGGGTCCGCTCGTTCGGCATCACGGCCACGCTGTCGAACTGCTCGAACAACTACGGGCCCTACCAGCACGTCGAGAAGTTCATCCCGCGCCAGATCACCAACGTCCTCGACGGCTCGGCGCCCAAGCTCTACGGCGACGGGCTCAACGTCCGCGACTGGATCCACGTCGACGACCACAACTCGGCCGTCTGGACGATCGTGGAGAAGGGCCGCAGCGGCGAGACGTACCTCATCGGCGCGGACGGCGAGGAGACGAACAAGACGGTGGTGCAGGCGATCCTGCGCGCGCTGGGCCAGGGCGAGAACGCCTACGAGCACGTCACCGACCGCGCCGGCCACGACCGGCGCTACGCGATCGACAGCAGCAAGCTGCGCACCGAGCTCGGCTGGACGCCGGCCTACGTCGACTTCGCCAGCGGGCTGCGGGCGACGATCGACTGGTACCGCGAGAACGAGGCGTGGTGGCGCCCGCAGAAGGCCGCCACCGAGCAGAAGTACGCCGCCACCCAGACCGTGCTCGACCCGGCGGCGACGGACTAGTGGCGCTCGCCCTGCTGGTGCCCGGTGCGGGCGGCCAGCTCTCGACCGACCTGCTCGACCTGGTGCGCACCGAGCGCAACGCGTTCGCCCGCGGGCTGACCATCGAGGACCTCGACGTCACCGACCCGTTCGCGGTCAAGGACATGGTCGGCACCTGGGCCAAGCTGCTGCGCGACGACAGCCCGGACCACCAGCTGGTCGTGGTCAACGCCGCCGCCTACACCGCGGTCGACAGGGCCGAGTCCGACGAGGACACCGCGTACGCCGTCAACGCGACCGCCCCCGCGCTGCTCGCGCAGGCCTGCCGGGCCGCCGGCGCCCGGCTCATCCACGTCAGCACCGACTACGTCTTCCCCGGCGACCGGGTCGGTGGCCCGCCCTACGACGTCGACGACCCGACCGGCCCGACGAACGCCTACGGCCGCACCAAGCTCGCCGGCGAGCAGGCGGTCCGCGAACTCCACCCGGACGGCGGCTACGTCGTCCGCACCGCGTGGCTGTACGGCGCCGGCGGGGCGAACATCGTCAAGACGATGGCGCGGCTCGAGAAGGAGCGCGACACGGTGGCCTTCGTCGACGACCAGCGCGGCTCGCCGACCTGGAGCCGCGACCTGGCGGCGGGGCTGATCGCGCTGGCGCGGTCCGAGGCACCGGCCGGTACCTACCACTGCACCAACGGCGGCGAGACGACCTGGCGCGGCCTGGCACAGGCGGTCTTCGAGGAGCTCGGCGCCGACCCGGCCCGCGTCCTGCCGACGACCAGCGACGCCTACCCGACGCCCGCCTCGCGCCCGGCGTACAGCGTGCTGTCGTCGCGGGCCTGGGACCAGGCCGGGCTGCCGCCGCGGCAGGGCTGGCGCGAGGCGCTGGCCGAGGCGTTCGCGACCGACGGGGACTCCTTCCGGCCCTCGTAGCCGGGCACCAGCAGCCACTCCAGTACCACGCTCGGACTGCCGAAGACGGTAGGGCGCACCAGCGTGTCGCCCCACGTCCCGGAGAGTCCCTTGCGTCGTACGACCCGCGCCCTGCTGCTGTCGGTCCTGGTGCCGGGGCTGCTGCTGGTGCCCGCCCTGACAGCGGCGTCGGCCGAGCCGGTGCCCGTCGCGCCGGCGGTCACCGAGCTCGCGGTCAGCGGCATCGACCCGACCGCCGCCTCCGACCCGACCGAACGGGCGCTGGTCACCGACGGGGCCGCTCGCCGCACCGTCCTGCTGACGTCCCGGCAGGCCACCGCCGACTACGGCCTGGTCGGCGTCACCTGGCGCCGGAACGCCGCCGTCGGCACCGTCGAGGCCTGGGCCCGCACCCGCACGGACGGCGCGTGGTCGGCGTGGACGCTGGTGGGCGGCGAGGCCGACGAGGCCCCCGACGCCACCCAGCCGGAGGCCGCCACGATGCGGGCCGGCACGACCCCGCTGTGGGTCGGGCAGGCCGACGGCGTGCAGGTGCGCGTCGACGTGCTCTCCGGCGCCGACCCGCAGGACCTGCGGG
>JAOPVV010000233.1 GCA_025966005.1 Frankiales bacterium | reverse complement strand
CTGGGCGGCCGCCACGGTCGGAGCGACGCCCGGCTCGACCGCACCCGTCGGGCTGGGCTCCCGGGGAACCTGTGGCGACGCGCCCCGGGACACGGGTGCGGCGGGTGTCGGGCCGTCCGGCACGGGGCCCACCGGGGGCGCACCACCGGGAGCGGGCAGCGAGGGAGTCCCGCCGTCCGGTCCAGGACCCGGCGTCGGCCCCTCCGGCGGGGTCGGGGGGCCGGACGTCGGGGACGCCTCGGTCGGGGGGCCGGACGGCGGGGGGCCGACCGTCGGCAGGCCGACCGTCGGCAGGCCGGACGTCGTACGCACGGCTGGAGAGGAGGCGACCGGAGAGGGGGCGGGCGACGGGGCGGCTGGCGACGGAGCGGCCACCGAAGGGGCGGTCGGGGCGGAGGCCGGCCCCGACGGCGCGACGCTCGGCGCCGGAGCGCCAGCAGACTGGGTCGAGGTCGGCTCCGGGGCGGGCTTGGGCGACTTCGACGGCTTCGACGACCCGGGGGCCTTCGACGGTGCGGCCAGCTCCGCGGCCAGGCAGTCGTCGCACGCACCGGCCGCGTGGGCCGACGGGCTCGCCGCCGCCGCGCTGGCGAGCAGGGCCAGTGACAGCGCTCCAGCAAGGGCCGACGCCCTCGTCCGCGTGCGGTGCATGCTGGGACCGTGCCACCGCCGGCGCGTCCCGAGAAGACGTATCACGCCCGTATCAGCAAGAAGCGGGCGTCCCGGCCGGCGACGACCGCCGTCGGGGCGGAGCCGGTCGCCGCTGCCCACCGGACGTCCACGCGCACGCGTCGGTCCGCGCGACCGCCCAGGAAGCGCAAGAGGCGATGTCGCCGTCTCCGGTGACACCGCCTCTGACCTGCGCGAACGGTTGTCGGGCTGACAGGATTTGAACCTGCGACCCCTTGACCCCCAGTCAAGTGCGCTACCAAGCTGCGCTACAGCCCGTCCCGGACCGAGGTCCGTTGGTGCGCGGGCGAGCCTAGCAGCGGCTCAGTCCTTCTTGTTCTTCTCCCTCACCTTGACGCTGACCTCGATCGGGCTGCCGGCGAAACCGAAGTCCTCGCGCAGGCGCCGCTCGATGAACCGGCGGTAGCCCGCCTCGAGGAAGCCGCTGGTGAACAGCACGAACCGGGGCGGCCGCGTCCCCGCCTGGGTGGCGAACAGGATCTTGGGCTGCTTGCCGCTGCGGACCGGCGGGGGCGTCTTGGCGGTCAGCTCACCCATCCACTGGTTGAGCTTGCCGGTGGGGATGCGGGTCTCCCAGCCCTCCAGCGCGGTGTGCAGCGCGACCGACAACTTGTCGACAGATCGACCTGTCAATGCGCTGACGTTGAGACGGGGCGCCCACTCGACCCGGGCGAGCTCGCGCTCGATCTCCTTGGCCAGCTGCGGACGGCGGTCCTCGTCGACGAGGTCCCACTTGTTGAACGCGATGACCAGGGCGCGACCGGCGTCGACCGCCATGCCGATGACCCGCTGGTCCTGCTCGCTGATCGGCTCGCTGGCGTCGAGCAGCACGACCGCGACCTCGGCCGCGTCGATGGCCGCGCTGGTCCGCAGCGAGGAGTAGTACTCGGCCCCGGAGGCGTGCGCCACCCGTCGGCGCAGGCCGGCCGTGTCCACGAACTTCCAGACCTCGCCGCCCACCTCCACGTAGGAGTCGACCGGGTCGCGCGTCGTGCCGGCAACGCTGTCGACGACGACCCGCTCCTCCTTGGCCAACCGGTTGAGCAGGGAGGACTTGCCCACGTTCGGACGGCCGACCAGCGCGACGCGCCGCGGACCGGCCTGCTCGTCGAAGCGCTCGGCCGGGGTCTCGGGCAGCGCCTCGAGGATAACGTCGAGCAGGTCGCCGGCGCCGCGCCCGTGCAGGGCGGAGACGGCGTAGGGCTCGCCGAGCCCGAGCGACCAGAGCATCGCAGCGTCGGCCTCGCCGCGCTCGTCGTCGACCTTGTTGGCCACGAGCACGACCGGCTTCTTGGCCCGGCGCAGCACCTTCACGACGGCCTCGTCGCTGACGGTGGCGCCGACGTTGGCATCGACCACGAACAGGATCGCGTCGGCGGCGGCGACGGCGACCTCGGCCTGCGCGGCGACGGCCTTCTGGATGCCGACCGCGTCGGGGTCCCAGCCACCGGTGTCGACGACGGTGAAGCGGCGTCCGCGCCACTGCGCGTCGTAGGTCACGCGGTCGCGCGTCACGCCGGGGACGTCCTCGACGACGGCCTCGCGGCGGCCGATCAGGCGGTTGACCAGGGTCGACTTGCCGACGTTCGGACGGCCGACGACCGCCAGGACGGGCTGGTCGGAGCGGTCGTCCGGCAGGTCGGTGGGGAGGTCCAGCTCGGTCATGAGTGCTCTCTCGTGGTGCCTTGGAGGTGGTCCACCAGCGCCAGGCGCAGGTGCTCTGCGGCGTCGCGCACCGTGCTGCGGGCACGCGGGTCGCCAGTGGGGGTGAGGGTGATGGGGGCGCCGTAGACCACGCGGACGGGCGCGCGCAGCCTGGGGACGGCGCGGCCCCTGGGCAGCGCGGCGGCGGTGCCGTGGACGGCGATCGGCACGACGACGGCGCCGCTGCGCAGCGCGAGGTAGGCGAGCCCGTCGGCGACCGACTCGAACGAGCCGCTGCCGCGGGTGCCCTCGGGGAACACGCCGAGCACTCCCCCGGCCTGCAGCACGTCGAGGCCGGCCTTGAGCGCCGCCCGGTCCGGCTGGCCCCGGTGGACCGGGATGAGGGCCAGCCAGCCGCACATCCGGGCCCAGACGCCGACGAACACCTCGGACTTGGTCAGCAGCGTCGCGCGACGCGGGCTGAGGAAGAAGACCAGCGGGCCGTCGAGGACGCCGCTGTGGTTGCCGGCCAGCAGGACGGGACCGGACGCCGGGACGTGGTGGGCGCCCTCGACCCGCAGCCGCAGCACGCTGCGGGCCAGGCCGCTGCCGACGAGGCGGACCCCGGTGATGACGGCCGGCTTCGGGGTCCCGGTCGCGCGGCGGCGGGCGGGCGCGGCGGTGCTCGTCACTCGACCAGCCCGGCGTCCCGCGCGAGGGCCAGGACGCGCTGCACGACGGCGGCCGCGTCGAGCGCACTGCTGTCGAGGTGCACGGCGTCGTCGGCCGCGCTGAGCGGACTGGCCGCCCGGCTGCTGTCGAGCCGGTCGCGGCGGGCCAGGTCGGCGCTGACGGTGGCGACGAGGTGCTCCGCCGGGGCGGTCACGCCGGCGTCGCCGTCCGCGGCCCGACGGCTCGCGCGGACCTCGGGGCTGGCGTCGAGGTAGACCTTGACCGGGGCGTCCGGGAACACGGCCGTGCCGATGTCACGGCCCTCCAGCACGGCCCCGTCCACACCGGCGAGGTGGCGCTGGAGGTCCACCAGCAGGCTCCGGACGGCGGGGACGGCGGAGACGGCGCTGACCGCGGCGGTGACCTCGGGGCCGCGGATGACGGCACTGACGTCCTCCGCACCCAGCTCGGCGCACGGGCGCGCCGGGTCGGTGGACAGCCTGATGTCAGCGCCGGTCACCACGGCGGCCACGGCGTCGGCGTCGCTGAGGTCGGTGCCGGCCCGGAGCACGGCCAGGGTCGCGATGCGGTAGGTGGCGCCGGTGTCGACGTAGCGCCAGCCCAGGGTGGTCGCGACACCCCGGGCGACCGTGCTCTTGCCGCTGCCCGAGGGGCCGTCGAGCGCGATGACGGAGGGGGTGGCGGTGGGCACGTCGCTCCTAGCAGCAGCGCCGAAGGGCGCAGGGATGAGGTTCCCAGCCTAGTTGCGAGCGGTACGGCCTCCGTCGCGCTCGAGCACGGTCCAGCCCGCAGCGGCCAGCGCCCGCTCTGCGCCGGCACGCGCACCGGTCCTGACGAGCAGCTCGATGACGCCCCGGGGACGTCCGGCGAGGTGCTCTACCCGGACGTCCTCGACGTTGATGCCGGCCTCCGCGGCGCTGACCAGCACGCCCGCCAGCTGCCCGGGATGGTCCGGGACGGCGACCGCGACCGGCGCGAAGTCGCTGTCGTGGCCGCCGCGCTTGACCGGGACCCGACTGCGGCCGGCTCCCCCGCGGCGCAGCAGGTCGTCGAGCGCCTCGGCCCCTGCGTCCTGTCCCGCCGCGAGACGCTCGAGGGCGACGGCCGCGGCGTCGAGCTCCTCCGCCAGCGACCGCACGAGCGGCCCGACTGCGGCGGCGTTCTGCCGGAGCACGTCGACCCACAGCTGCGGGTCGCTGGCGGCGATGCGGGTCGTGTCCTGCAGGCCGGGCCCGGCCAGGCTCACGGGGTCCAGCCCCGACACCGTGCTCCCCGCCCGCAGCAGGACCGCCGCGACGGCGCTCGCGGCGATCTGCGGGAGGTGGCTGACCAGGGCGACGGCGGCGTCGTGCTCGTCGGCGGCCAGGACGACCGGCTCCGAGCCGCACCGCAGTGCAAGCGCCCGTGCGGCCTCCAGCGCTGCCGGCGAGGTCGACGAGGACGGGCACAGCGCCCAGGGCCGCCCCGCGAACAGGTCGGCATCGGCCGCTCCGGGCCCGGACCTCTCTCGCCCCGCCATGGGGTGGGAGCCGCACAACGTGGTCGTGTTGGCGCCCAGAGTCTCGACCTGTGCGTGAACCCCAGCCTGAGCGGAGGCTACGTGGCTGTAGGTGAGAGCTGCACCCAGACCCTGAAGTCGTTGCAGTTCACCGGCGATCCGTCGAGGGGGGAGCGCAAGGACGACGTGCTGAGCCTGCTCGTGGCCGTCCCACCGGCGCCCGGCACCGCGGCGCACGGCCTCGGCCAGGTGCGCCTCGTCCGCGTCGTGCAGCAGTACCTGCGACGCGTCACCGAGCGCCAGGGCGATCGACGTGCCGATGAGGCCGGTTCCGACGACGAGCAGCGAGGCCGTCACGTCAGGCCGAGCCGGTGAGCAGGCGGGGCGTGCGCTGGACACCTTCAGCGACCCGCGGAGCGGTCCCTGACCGGGCCGGCCGCGCGGGTCTGCGCGGGTCACCGATCGGGCCCTCGGGGCACCTGGCGGCCGGCCGTGCCTGTTGCACGACGGCGGCCGCCCGGTGCGTGCCGGCGTGACCGTGGACGGTGCTCCGCGAGCCTGAGCAGTCCTCGTCCGTGCGCCGACCCGCTGTTGCGGAGACGCCGGCTCGACAGGCCTCGCCGCCACGCTGGCCTTCACCGGCGGAGCCCGAGGCAGCCACGCCGGGAGCAACCGTGTCCGGACCGGAGACGGGCGGGACGGCGGCGGTGCAGGGCCCGCCTGCACGGAGCGCGTCGAGGGTCGGCAACGATGCGCGCCGCGCGGCTGCGCCCGGTCGGTGCGTGCAGGTCCGCCCCAGGACCGACGCTGCCGCCGGGAGCACGGCTCCACCGCCGCCCGGGCGCCGCCGCCTGATGACGGCACCGCGGACCGCGACCGTGCCTGCCGTGGCGGAGCGGCGGCTCGTCGGCGGACCGGTCACCGGACCGCGCTCGGTCAGGGCGGAACAGCGCGCGAGGGCGTGCCGGCGGGTCGTCTGCACGTCGTCCACGAGGGGGCGCACGGTCAGCGCGGCAGGTCGGTGCGCAGCGCCGCAGCGCCGTGCAGGTAGACGTGCTTGACCTGGGAACGGGGCCGGTCGGTCTCCACGTGCGCCAGCAGGCGCAGAACGCGGGGCATGGCGCCCGGGACGTCGATCTCCCCGGCGCACAGCAACGGGACGTCGACGATCCCCATCTGGCGTGCCGCGTAGGCCGGGAACTCGGCCCGCAGGTCGGGGGTCGCGGTGAAGACGACGCTGATGAGGTCGTCAGCCGTGAGCTCGTTCTTGTCCAGGACCGCCTGGAGGAGCTCCGTCGTGGCGTCGAGGATCTGCTGGCGGTCGTCGTCGTCGATCTGGGTCGCGCCTCGTACGGCTCGCACTGCCATCCGGCCTCCTGTCGTCGCGGCACCCTATCGATCCGGGAGTGGGGCGCTTCGACGGCATGACCGTGTGTCGGGAAGCGGTCTTGGGGATTCGCAGTCGTAACGCCTCACCGTCTTGTCGATGCGGCCCACAGGGCCATAAGTCGACATGTCTCCTGCGCCGTACGGCTGCACCAGCGGCCTGTCAGCAAGAAAGCGACATGTCGACGAACAGACATGACGAGGGCGACTTCCTCGGGGGTGGTACCTGACGAGGCAGGGACCGCGTCGACCGGCAAGGTTGCCCGTCCGCGCCGCGGGCCGTCCCGTCTGGCGTCGGAACGAGAGCCCGCGGGAGCCTGCTCAGGCCGGAGCAGGGGGTCAGGCATGCCGAACAGGCCGAGCAGGAGCGGCTGGAATCCTGAGAGGATCGCTCTCCCACAAGCTCACGTTGTCGGACCGGTGCCGTCATCACGGCCCGCATCAGCGGCCTCAGCGGTCGGTCCTGCCACCGGTCCCTGCTCTCGGTCCTGCTGTCGGGCCCTGCTGTCCGTCCCGACCGCCGGTCCCAGCCCCCGGTCCCAGCCCCCGGGCCCGACCGCCGGGCCCGACCGCCGGTCCCAGCCACCGGGCCCCACCGCCGGTCCAGCCACCGGGCCCGACCGCCGGTCCCAGCCACCGGTCCCAGCCACCGGTCCCAGCCTCCGTCCACGGCGACCGGAGGTATCCGACGACCGGCCTCGCCTACATCGCGACGAGCTTGAACAGCCCCGCCAGCTCGTCGCGCGTGAGCACCCGGAGCTTGCCGGGCTTCTGGGGTCCCAGGTGCACCGGGCCGATCGCCGTACGGACCAGCGCCTGGACCGGGTGCCCGACCTCGGCCAGCGCACGCCGGACGATGTGCTTGCGACCCTCGTGCAGGACCAGCTCGAGCAGGACCCGGTTGGAGTTCGAGTCGATCAACTTGAAGGAGTCGACCCGCACGACGCCGTCCTCGAGCTGGACGCCCTCGCGCAGCCGCTTGCCGACGTCACGGGCGACGGGCCCCAGGACCTCCGCCAGGTAGGTCTTCGGCACCTCGTACGACGGGTGCGACAGCCGGTGGGCGAGCTCGCCGTCGTTGGTGAACAGCAGCAGGCCCTCGGTGTCGGCGTCGAGGCGCCCGACGTGGAACAGCCGCTCGACCCGGTCGGCGATCAGGTCACCGACGGTGGGGCGCCCGTCGGGATCGGACATGGCGGTGACGTAGCCCCGCGGCTTGTTCATCGCCAGGTAGACGTTCCCGGCCACGGTGTTGATGCGCATCGTGTCGACGCGGATGACGTCGACGGCGGGGTCGACGCGGCGCCCCTGCTCCACGACCACCTGGTCGTTCACCGAGACACGACCCTCCTCGATCATCTTCTCGCAGGCGCGCCGCGAGCCGATGCCGGCCGCAGCCATCACCTTCTGCAGGCGGATGCCCTCGTTGTCCGAGCCGGGGTGCGTCACAGGTTCCTCACATCGAGGTCGAGGCGTCGTCGAGCTCGTCGAGCTCGGGAAGCATGGGGGCGAGGGCGGGCAGGTCGTCGAGGGACTGCAGCCCCAGGCGTTCGAGGAACAGCGGGGCGGTGCGGAACAGGGTGGCCGCGCTGTCGGGATCCTGACCTGCGTCGGCGATCAGACCGCGGGCCTGCAGCGTGCGCACGACCCCGTCGACGTTGACGCCGCGTACGGCGCTGACGCGGGCCCGGGTCACCGGCTGGCGGTAGGCGATGACGGCGAGGGTCTCGAGCGCGGCCTGGGTCAGCCGGGCCTGCTGACCGTCGAGCAGGAACCGCTCGACGTAGGGGGCGCAGTCGGCGCGCGTGTACAGCCGCCAGCCGCCCGCGACCAGGCGCAGCTCGAAGCCGCGGCCGGCTCCGTCGTAGTCGGCCACCAGCGAGGCGACGGCCTGCTCGACCTCGCGCACGGGGCGCTCGGTGACCTGGGCGAGCGTCGTGACCGGCACCGGCTCGTCCGTGACCAGCAGCAGGGCCTCGAGCACGGTGGCGAGAGGGACGTCCGGCAGTGCGGCGACTTCATCGACGACCGTGTCGGTCGTGCTCTCCAGCTCGACGACGTCGAGCGGGTCGGACGAGACCGGGTCGACCGGCTGCCCGTCGACGGGCTGGGCCTCGACCGGCGCGGGCACCGCGGTCGTCTCGGGCTCGACAGCGCGGGCCTGCGTGCCGAGGTCGGGCACGGCGACTCCGGTCTGGTCGGTGCTCACGGTGCCTCCTGCCTGCTCGGCTGCGTCGGCGCCACTGCCGAGGCGCCCTCTCCATTGTCGGGGTCGGCGCCCTCGGCGCCCTCGGCCGCCGCCGGCAGGTCGTCGTCGAACTCCGCGCCGGCGTCCGTCACGGCGTCCTGCTCCTCGTCTCCCCCGGTCCACCGGACGTGCAGATCGCCCAGCGCCTCCACCTGCTCGAAGGACAGCACGCCCTCGCGGTAGAGCTCGAGCAGTCCGAGGAACCGCGCGACGACCTCGAGGGTGCCCTGGCAGTCGGCCGTGAGCGCGCGGAACGAGCCGCCGCCGGTCCGCCGCAGGCGTTCGCGCAGCAGGGCCGTCTGCTCGCGCACGCTGACGGTGCCACCGTGGACGTGGTCGACCGCCACCTCGACGACAGGTCGAGGCGCCATCGCCCGGGCGGCGAGCTCGGCGAACTGCTGCGGTCCCAGTCCGAGCAGGACCTCCGGGAGCAGTCCGGCGAAGCGCGGCTCCAGGGACACCGAGCGGGGGTGCCGCAGCGCCTCGGCCGCCATCCTGCGGGCCAGCTCCGCGGCGGCCTGCTTGTACGCCCGGTACTGCAGGAGCCGGGCGAACAGCAGGTCACGGGCTTCGAGCAGGGCGAGGTCCTCCTCGTCCTCCTCACGCGCCGACGGCAGCAGCCGAGCCGCCTTGAGGTCGAGCAGGGTGGCAGCGACGACCAGGAAGTCCGTGGCCTGGCCGAGGTCCCACGTCCTGCCCAGGGCGCGGATGTGGGCCAGGAACTCGTCGGTGACGCGCGACAGCGCCAGCGAGGTGAGGTCGAGCTGGTGCTTGGCGATGAGCCCGAGGAGCAGGTCGAAGGGGCCCTCGAACTCGTCGAGGTGCACCGAGAAGACCGAGCCGGGGGTCGCACCACCCGCCCTCGGCACCGGCGTCGGGCTACCGGCCACCGGTCACCAGGGAGACGAGCGGTCCCACCGCGGCGTCGAGCAAGGTCGGCAGCAGCGCCTGCGGTCCGCCGAGCGGGATCAGCATCAGGGCGAGCAGGACGGCCACCCCGATGTTGCGCTCCACCAGCTGGTGCTCGGCCTTCTGCCAGCCCAGCGTGCGCGGCGCCAGCGCGAACAGCAGGTGACCCCCGGGCAGCGGCGGGAGCGGCACCAGCGACAGCACGCCGAAGAACAGCAGCGACAGCCCCACGAGCAGCAGCACCCGCAGCTGGAGATCGCCGGTGACGCCGTACTGCAGCCGGGTCATGTACCCCCGCGACGGCAGCCCGCCGCCGGCCGCGGCCCGGAAGGCGACGAGGAGCCCCAGCCCCATGGCGATGTTCACCAGGGGTCCGCTCACGAGGACGGCGACGACCGTGCCCTTGCGGCGGCGGTCCAGGGGTTCGAAGGGCTTGGCCCACCCCGTGCCTGCGATCAAGCCGGAGACAGCCCCGAACGGATCGAGGTGACGTCGAGGGTCAGGCGCGGTCCGACCGTCCGCCTGGGGACGGCGGTCGCCCGAGCGCGAGGCGACGACCGCCTGCGTCGTTCCCTGGACGATGACGGCCAGCAGGAAGCCGGCCACGAGCAGGAGCAGGGAGAGCGGGTCACCGAGGCTGTACAGCACCTCAGTCGCCGTGCAGACGGCGGACCAGCGTGCTCGCCTCGCCGTGGGCCTCGAGGTCGGCCAGCACGACGGCCAGCGCCTCGCGCACGATCCGGCCCCGGTCGACGGCCAGCCCGTGCTCGCCGCGCAGGGCCAGCCGAGCGCGTTCGAGGTCCATCAGCTCCTCGGCGGACACGTAGACGGTGATCTTCTCGTCGTGGCGCTCTCGCCCGGTGGGGCGACGCTCCGCGTCGGCAGCGACCCGGCGGCGTCCGGAGGCGCGGGTGGCGCGCGGGCCGTGCGCGACCTCGGCGAGGGTCGTCCGGTCGAGCGACGGGTCCGGGTCGCGCTGCGTCGGCCCATCACGCCCGTCCCGGTCCCGCCGGACCGGGTCGCCGTGGAGCGGGTCTCGCAGGTCCTGCTCACGAGGGTCCCGGTCTCGCAGGTCCTGCTCACGCGCCTGGTCGCGCTGCTGGGGTGCTTCGGCGAGCAGCTGCTGCGCACGCCCCAGGGGCGCCACGGTCGGCGCGGCCGGCCCCTGCGGCCCGTCCCCGGTGGACCGGAAGAGCTCGGCGGCTCCCGGCAGGCTCGTCCGGCGGCTCATCGGGCCAGGACCTCCTTGGCCAGCTCGCGGTAGGCGGTGGCGCCGGCCGAGCTGGACGCGTACGTGGTGATGGGCTCCCCCGCGACCGTCGTCTCGGGGAAGCGGATGGTGCGGTTGATGACCGTGTGGAAGACCTTGTCGCCGAACGCCTCGACGACCCGGGCCAGCACCTCGCGGCCATGGAGCGTGCGGGAGTCGTACATCGTGGCCAGGATTCCCTCGAGCTCCAGCTGAGGGTTGAGCCGCTCGCGGATCTTCTCGATCGTCTGGATGAGCAGGGCGACGCCGCGCAGGGCGAAGAACTCGCACTCGAGCGGGATGATTACCCCGTGCGCCGCCGTCAGGGCGTTGACGGTGAGCAGCCCCAGCGACGGCTGGCAGTCGATGAGGACGACGTCGTAGTCGTCGAGGACCGGGGCGAGCACCCGCGCCAGGCTCTGCTCCCGCGCGACCTCGTTGACCAGCTGGACCTCAGCGGCCGACAGGTCGATGTTGCTCGGGAGCAGGTCCAGGCCGGCGACGTCGGTCTTGAGCATGACGTCCTCGACCCGGATGTCGGACTCCATCAGCAGGTTGTAGACGGTCCGGTCCAGCTGCAGCGGGTTCACGCCGAGGCCCACGGACAGCGCGCCCTGCGGGTCGAGGTCGACGAGCAGCACCCGGCGTCCGGCCTCGGCCAGGGCCGCCCCCAGGTTGATCGTGCTGGTCGTCTTGCCGACCCCGCCCTTCTGGTTGCACATCGCGAGGATGCGCGCCGGGCCGTGGCGGTCCAGCGGAGCCGGAGTGGGGAACTCCGGTCGCGGGCGACCGGTCGGACCGACCCCCTCGGCTTCGCCGATCGCCAGGGACGCCGGGATCGCGCCCGGCTCGAGGGGGGCGCGGGTGCGCGTCGGGGAGTTCTGGCCGTCGTCGGTGGTGGCAGTGGGCACGCGTGCTCCAGGGGTCGTGGACGAGCGGACGGAGGCGCTGGACGCCGAGGACGGGAGGGACGCAGCCTCCGAGCCGCCGCTCCGGGGACGGGCGACGGGGGTGGCGGCAGCACGCACGAGGGCGGACTGGATGACGGCCTCGTCGGCGGGGACGACGCCCACGGGGACGTGTCCGGGAGCGTCGGCGAGGGCGCCGGCCCTGGCGGCGCCCGTCTTCGCGGCAGCCGACGTCGCCGCAGCCGTCGTCGCGGAACCGCGCGTCGACGGGGAGACCTTCGCCACACCGGCCTTCCCCGCACCGGCCTTCCCCGTGGGCCGGGGACTTGCTGCCCGGGAACCCGCTGAGGGGGGACCCGCGGACGGCGACCCGACGGTCTGGGAACCGGCAGCCTTCGAGGTTCGCGGCCCTGCGGTAGCGGCCTTGGCCGACCTGGGCCGACCGGCAGGCGTCGCCGCCGCCCCCCGGGGTGCGCCCTTGCTCGGCGCCGCAGGCACC
>JAOPVV010000227.1 GCA_025966005.1 Frankiales bacterium | reverse complement strand
CGGGCGGGGCCGACGGCCGGGTGCTCGCGACGACCGGAGCCGTCCGGTCCGCGTCCCCCCCGCAGGCCGTCAGGAGGAGCAGGAGCAGCAGCAGGGCGGGGCGCACGCGGGTCACACTCACGCCGGCCACCCTGGGCCGCAGCGGATCAGGCGAGCGGGAGGCGCGCCGCGACCAGGTCGAGCACGACCGCGGCCAGCGCGTCCTTGCTCCCGAGCGGTACGTCGACCGACGAGCCGTCGGCAGCCAGCACGGTCGCGGCGTTCTGGTCGCCCTCGAAGCCGGTGGGGTGGCCGGTCTCGCCGACCTCGTTGACGACCAGCAGGTCGCAGCCCTTCCGGGCGAGCTTGGCGCGGCCGTGCCCGAGCACGCCGGCGTCGGCGTCGCCGGTCTCGGCGGCGAACCCGACCAGCACCTGGCCCGGACGCCGCGCCGCTGTCTGGTCCCGCGCGCGGAGGGCGACCAGCTCGGCCAGCACGTCGGGGTTCTGGACGAGCTCGACGGTCATCGACGAGGTCTTCTTGCGCTTGGTCGTGAGCCGTTCGACCGGCCGGTAGTCGGCGACCGCGGCGGCCATGACGACGACGTCGGCCTCCTTGGCCTCAGCCAGCACCGCGTCGCGCAGCTCGAGCGCGCTGACCACGCGGCGGACCGTGACGCCCGCGGGGTCGGGCAGCGTCGCGGTCGACACAAGCACGACCTCGGCGCCCCGGGCGGCGGCGGCCCGGGCCAGCGCGTACCCCTGCTTGCCGCTCGAGCGGTTGCCGAGGAAGCGGACGGGGTCGAGGTGCTCGCGGGTCCCGCCGGCGCTGACGACGACGCGCCGGCCGACCAGGTCCTGCGGCGTGCCGGCGAGCACCTGACGGCACAGCGCCGCGAGCTCGACCGGGTCGGGCAGCCGGCCCTTGCCGGAGTCGGCGCCGGTGAGCCGCCCGACGGCGGGCTCGACCACGAGCACCCCGCGAGCGCGCAGCAGCGCGACGTTGGCCCGGGTGGCGGGGTGCTCCCACATCTCGGTGTGCATCGCCGGCGCCATCACGACCGGGCAGCGCGCGGTGAGCAGGACGTTGCCGAGCAGGTCGTCGGCCAGCCCGTGGGCGGCCTTGGCGAGCAGGTCGGCGGTGGCCGGGGCGACGACCACCAGGTCGGCCGCCTGGCCGAGCCGGACGTGCGGGACCTCGTGGACGTCGGTCCAGACGTCGTCCGCCACAGGCTTGCCCGACAGGGCGGCCCAGGTCGGCGCGCCGACGAACGCCAGCGCCGCGCGGGTGGGCACCACGGTGACGTCGTGGCCGGTCTCGGTGAGCTGGCGCAGCAGCTCGACGGCCTTGTACGCCGCGATCCCGCCGGCGACGCCGAGGACGACCCGCGGCCGGGTCATGGGAGAGCTAGACCGCCGGGTCGGCGACCTGCTCGTGCGTGAGCAGGCCCCCGTTGATCTCGCGCAGCGCGATCGACAGCGGCTTCTCCTGCACGCCGGTCTCGACCAGCGGGCCGACGTACTCGAGCAGGCCCTCGCCGAGCTGGGAGTAGTAGGCGTTGATCTGGCGCGCGCGCTTGGCGGCGTAGATGACCAGGCTGTACTTGGAGTCGGTGGCGGCCAGCAGCTCGTCGATCGGGGGGTTGGTGATGCCGATCGGGTTCGCGACGGTGCCGGACACGGGTACTCCTACTGCTCGGGGGTGCTGCTGATCCCCATCAACGCTACCAGCGCGTCCGCCGCCCGCTCGACGTCGTCGTTGACGATGACGACGTCGAACTGGTCCTCGGCGGCCATCTCGATGCGGGCCCGGTCGAGCCGGACCCGCACCTTGGCCGGGTCCTCGGTGCCGCGCCCGACGAGCCGGCGGGCCAGCTCGTCGAAGGTCGGCGGCGCCAGGAAGACCAGCTGGGCGTCGGGCATGGTCGCCCGCACCTGCCTCGCGCCCTCCATGTCGATCTCGAGCAGGACGGGCACGCCGGTGGTCAGCTGCTCCTCCACCGGCCGGCGCGGCGTGCCGTAGGAGGCGCCCAGGTGGGCGTCGTGCTCGAGCAGCTCGCCGGTCTCGACGAGCCGGTCGAACTCGGCCTGGTCGACGAAGTGGTACTCGACGCCGTCGCGCTCCCCCGGCCGCGGCCTGCGGGTGGTGACGCTGACCGAGAGCCAGACGTGCGGGTGCCGCTCGCGCAGCACCGCGACGACGCTGCCCTTGCCGACGCCGGACGGACCGGACAGGACGGTGAGCCTGCCGGGAGCAGGAGAGCCCGAGGTCAAGGGCTGCTGAACTCCTTGACGAGCGCCTCGCGCTGCTTGCTGCCGAGGCCCCGCACGCGCCGGGACGGGCTGATCTCCAGCCGCTCCATGATCCGCTGCGCACGGACCTTGCCCACGCCGGGCCTCGCCTCCAGGACGGCGACGACCTTCATCTTGCCGATGACCTCGTCGGCGTCGCCGTCGGCGAGGACGTCCTGCAGGGTGGTTCCGCTCGCCTTGAGCCGGACCTTCAGGGCCGCACGGGCCTTGCGGGCGGCGGCGGCCTTCTCGAGGGCTGCAGCGCGCTGCTCGGGCGTCAGGGGCGGCAGCGCCACGCGGGTCACCTCGGGTCGGGTCGGTCGGGCGGACTTCCTGGGCGGGAACCTAGCGGCGCCGGGGCCCGCGGAGCAACGCCGCTCCCCCCGTCCCGCACGTGATCTTCGCCATCGGGGGCGACCGGCCTACCGGCGCAGGCCCGCGGCGATCTGGGCCGCTGCGGCACCCGGGTCGGCGGCACCGGTGATCGGGCGTCCGATGACGAGCAGGTCGGCGCCGTCGGCGAGGGCCTGCTGGGGGGTGGCGACGCGCGCCTGGTCCTGCGCGTCGGCGCCCAGCGGACGCACCCCGGGGGTGATCAGGACGATGCCGGGACCCACCTCGGCGCGGACCGCCGCGACCTCCATCGGCGAGCAGACCAGCGCGCCGGCGCCGGCCCCCACCGCCAGCGCGGCGAGCCGGCGGACGGCGTCGAGCGACGGGCCGGAGAGCCCGACGCCCTCGAGGGCGTCGTCGTCCATGCTCGTCAGGACGGTGACCGCGGCGATCGTGATCCCCTCGGCGGCGGCGACCGCAGCGCGGACCATCGCCGCTCCCCCGGTGGCGTGCACGGTGAGGTAGCGCGGCTTGAGCCGGTTCACCGCGCGCACGGCGCCGGCCACGGTGTTGGGGATGTCGTGCAGCTTGAGGTCGAGGAACAGCTCGGTGCCCGACGCCCCCCGCACGCTCTGCACCACCGACGGGCCGGTGCGGCAGAACAGCTCGAGGCCGACCTTGACGACGGCGACGTGCGGGACGACGGCCTGCGCCCAGCGGGCGGCGGTCTCGGCGTCGGGGGCGTCGAGCGCGACGGCGATCGGGGCCTTGCCGGGGCTGGTCACGCCTCGACCTCCTCGGGGAGCAGGTCGCCGATCGGACCGGTCGGCACGGTGGGCTGGGGCGGGTCGAGCGGGCGGTGCGCCAGACCGACGACGTCGGACAGGCGCTCGATCCCCCGGTCGGCCAGTGCCTGCTGCAGCTCGCGCAGGATGCGCACCGGCGCCGTCGGGTCGTTGAACACGGTGGTGCCGACGCTCACGGCACTGGCCCCGGCCAGCAGGAGCTCGAGGGCGTCCAGGCCGGTGCGGATGCCGCCCATCCCGAGGATCGGGACGTCCGGCAGCGCCTGGTGCACCTGCCAGGTGCAGCGCACCGCCACCGGCCGGATCGCCGGCCCGGACAGCCCGCCGGTGACGCCGGCCAGCTTCGGGCGCATCGTGTCGGTGTCGATGACCATGCCCAGCAGCGTGTTGATGAGCGAGAGCCCGTCGGCGCCGGCGTCGACGCAGGACCGGGCGATCAGCGCGATGTCGGTGACGTCGGGCGAGAGCTTCGCGAACACCGGGATGCCGGGAGCGACGTTCTTGCGGACGGCGCTGACGACGGCCGAGGCGGCGCGCGGGTCGCAGGCGAACACCTCACCGCGGCTCTCGACGTTCGGGCAGGAGATGTTGACCTCGACCATCGCGATGCCGTCGTGGCCGCGCAGCCTCGAGGCCAGCGTCGCGTAGTCCTCGACGCTGCCGCCGGCGATCGAGACGACCGCCCGGGCGCCCTTGCCGTGCAGCCAGGCGAGGTCCTTCTCGAGGAACGCGTCGATGCCGGGGCCCTGCAGGCCGATCGAGTTGAGCATCCCGCTGGGCGTCTCGGCCATCCGCGGCGTCGCCCGGCCCGACCGTGCCGCGAGCATGATCGACTTGGTGACGACCCCGCCGAGCGAGGCGACGTCGAAGAACTGCTGCAGCTCCTGACCCGCGGCCGCGCAGCCGGAGGCGGTGAAGACCGGGTTCGGGAAGCGGACGCCGGCGAGGGTGGTGCTCATGTCGGTGGTCGTGCTGGTGCCTGTCACGATCGGGGCGCTCCCACCGCGTCGGCGGGCACGGTGCCCACGTCGTCCCAGCGCACCCGGTCGCCGAGGAACACCGGTCCCTCGACGCACGAGCGGACCATCCGGGTCAGCCCGTCCTCGCCGATGACCGGCAGCACGCAGGTCATGCAGACGCCGATCCCGCAGGCCATGGCCTCCTCGACGGCGACCTGGCACGGGATCCCGCGCTCGGCGCACAGGTCGGAGACGGCACGCAGCATCGGCATCGGCCCGCACGCGTAGACGACGTCGGTCTTGGCCTTGTCGAGCACGCCGGGCAGCACGTCGCTGACCCGGCCGCGGGTGCCGGCGGTGCCGTCGTCGGTGGTGATGGCGATCGAGTCCGACATCCGCTTGGCCTCGAGCTGGCCGAACAGCCGGTCGGCGCTTCCGGCGCCGAGCACGACGTCGACCCGGCAGCCGCGCTCGCGCAGGACGGTCGCCAGCGGCAGCAGCGGCGCGCTGCCGTAGCCACCGCCGACCAGGGTCGCGTTGACCGCGGTCTTGGGCAGCCGGAAGGGCTTGCCGAGCGGGCCGACGATGTCGATCGGGTCGCGCGGCTGCCGGCGGCTGAGCCACTCGGTGCCCTTGCCGTGGACGGCGAAGACGAACTCGACGGTGCCGCCGTAGACGCCGCGGTCCTTGACGTCGTAGACGGCGAACGACCGGCGCAGCAGCATGCTCGACTCGGGTCCGCCGACGGCGAGCGCGACGAAGTGCCCGGGGCGGGTCAGCTCGGGGATGCCGGGCGCGACGACGGTCATCGCCTGGTAGGCGCCGACCCTGCGGATCGACAGCACCTCGCCCTGGACCTGCAGCGGCATCAGGCCCGTCCCCGGTCCAGCGACGCCTTGAGCGAGGCGTGGTGGTCCTGCAGCGAGGTCACGCCGATGTCGCCGCGCACCAGCGCCGCGATGCCCTGCACGCAGGCGGCCGCGCCCTGCACGGTCGTGATGCAGGGGACGCCCCGGGCGACGGCGGCGGTGCGGATCTCGTAGCCGTCCTTGCGCGCCCCGACGCCGAACGGCGTGTTGATGATCAGGTCGACGTCGCCGGCCAGGATGCGCGGGACGACGTCGTCGCCGAGACCGTGCGAGTGCTTGCCGACGACGGTGGCGGTGACGCCGTTGCGGCGCAGCACCTCGGCGGTGCCCTCGGTCGCGAGCACCTCGAAGCCCAGACCGGCCAGCATCGTCACCGGGAAGATCATCGCCCGCTTGTCGCGGTTGGCGACGCTGACGAACACCCGGCCGGACGTCGGCAGCTCGCCGTACGCCGCGGCCTGGCTCTTGGCGTACGCCGTCCCGAAGGCGGTGTCGATGCCCATGACCTCACCGGTCGACTTCATCTCCGGGCCGAGCACGGTGTCGACGCCCTCGCCGCCGGCGGTGCGGAAGCGCCCGAACGGCAGCACGGCCTCCTTGACCGACACCGGGGAGTCGTAGGGCATCTCGCCGCCGTCGCCGGTCTCGGGCAGCAGGCCCTCCTTGCGCAGCTCGGCCACGGTCGCGCCGAGCATGATGCGCGCAGCCGCCTTGGCGACCTGCACGGCGGTGGCCTTGCTGACGAACGGCACCGTGCGGCTGGCGCGCGGGTTGGCCTCGAGCACGTACAGGACGTCGTCCTTGAGCGCGTACTGCACGTTGAGCAGGCCGCGCACGCCGACGCCCTCGGCGATGCCGCGGGTGGAGGTGCGGATCCGCTCGAGGTCGGAGCGGCCGAGCGTCACCGGCGGCAGGGCGCAAGCCGAGTCGCCCGAGTGGATGCCGGCCTCCTCGATGTGCTCCATGACGCCGGCGAGGTAGAGGTCGGTGCCGTCGTAGAGGGCGTCGACGTCGATCTCGACGGCGTCCTCGAGGAAACGGTCGACCAGCACCGGGGCGTCCGGGCCGACCAGCGTGCTGTTGGCGATGTAGGACACCAGCTGCTCGTCGCTGTAGACGATCTCCATGCCGCGGCCGCCGAGGACGTACGACGGGCGCACGAGCACCGGGTAGCCGATGTCGACGGCGAGCTGCTTGGCCTCGTCGTAGGTCGTCGCGAGCCCGAAGCGCGGCGCGGGCAGGCCGGCCCGCTCGAGCACCGCGCCGAACGCGCCGCGGTCCTCGGCGAGGTGGATCGCCTCAGGGGTCGTGCCGACGATCCGGACGCCGCAGTCCTTGAGCTCCTGCGCCAGCCGCAGCGGGGTCTGGCCGCCGAGCTGGACGATGACGCCGACCAGCTCGCCGCCGCCGGCGTCCGCACTGGCCTGCTCGGCCGCGACGACCTCGAGGACGTCCTCCACGGTCAGCGGCTCGAAGTACAACCGGTCGCTGGTGTCGTAGTCGGTGCTGACGGTCTCGGGGTTGCAGTTGACCATCACGGTCTCGAACCCGGCGTCGGACAGCGCGAACGAGGCGTGCACGCAGGCGTAGTCGAACTCGATGCCCTGGCCGATGCGGTTCGGTCCGCTGCCCAGGATGAGCACCTTGCGCTTGCCGCTCGGCGCGACCTCGGTCTCCTCGTCGTAGGAGGAGTAGTGGTACGGCGTCTCGGCGGCGAACTCGGCGGCGCAGGTGTCGACGGTCTTGTAGACCGGACGCACCCCCAGCCGGTGGCGCAGCGCGCGCACCTGCTGCTCGGTGGTCCCACGCACCGCCGCGAGCTGCTTGTCGCTGCAGCCGGCGCGCTTGGCCTCGCGCAGCAGGTCCTCGTCGAGCTCGGGCGCGGCCTCGATCTTCGCGCGCAGCTCGACCAGGCTGAGCAGCTGGTCGGTGAACCAGGGGTCGATCCGAGTGGCCTCGAAGACCTGCTCGGGCGTCGCGCCGAGGCGCAGCGCGCGCTCGACGGTGAGCAGCCGCATGTCGTGCGGGGTGCGGGCCAGCTCGAGGGCGTCCTCGGCAGTGCCCGCGGGGTCCGGGCTGACCCAGAACTCCGACGGCGTCTGCTCCAGCGAGCGCATCGCCTTCTGCAGCGCCTCGACGAACGAGCGGCCGATGGCCATCGCCTCGCCGACCGACTTCATGGTCGTGGTCAGCTCGTGGTCGGCGCCGGGGAACTTCTCGAACGCGAACCGCGGGATCTTCACCACGACGTAGTCCAGGCTCGGCTCGAACGACGCCGGCGTCTCGCGGGTGATGTCGTTCGGGATCTCGTCGAGGGTGTAGCCGATCGCCAGCCGCGCGGCGATCTTGGCGATCGGGAAGCCGGTGGCCTTGGACGCCAGCGCGCTGCTGCGCGAGACCCGCGGGTTCATCTCGATGACGATGATCCGGCCGGTCTCCGGGTGCACCGCGAACTGGATGTTGCAGCCGCCGGTGTCGACCCCGACCGCGCGGATGACCTCGATGGCGATGTCGCGCATCCGCTGGTACTCGCGGTCGGTCAACGTCATCGCCGGCGCCACGGTGACGCTGTCGCCGGTGTGCACGCCCATCGGGTCGAGGTTCTCGATCGAGCAGATGACGACGACGTTGTCGTTCTTGTCGCGCATCAGCTCGAGCTCGTACTCCTTCCAGCCCAGGATCGACTCCTCGAGCAGCACCTCGGTGGTGGGGCTGGCGAGCAGCCCGCCGCCGGCGATGCGGTGCAGCTGCGCCTCGTCGTGGGCGATGCCCGACCCGCTGCCGCCCATCGTGAAGGACGGCCGCACGACGACCGGGTAGCCGAGCTCGGCGGTCGCGGCCAGCACCTCGTCCATCGTGTGGCAGACGGCGCTGCGGGCGCTCTCGGCGCCGATCGACTCGACGATCGCCTTGAACTCCTGGCGGTCCTCGCCGCGGCGGATCGCGTCGACGTCGGCGCCGATCAGCTCGACGCCGTAGCGCTCGAGGGTGCCGTCGGCGTGCAGCGCCATCGCGGCGTTGAGCGCGGTCTGGCCGCCGAGGGTCGCCAGCAGCGCGTCCGGGCGCTCCTTCTCGATCACCTTGGTGACGAACTCGGGCGTGATCGGCTCGAGGTAGGTCGCGTCGGCGAACTCCGGGTCGGTCATGATCGTCGCCGGGTTGGAGTTGATGAGGGTGACCCGCAGGCCCTCGTCGCGCAGCACCCGGCAGGCCTGCGTGCCGGAGTAGTCGAACTCCGCGGCCTGGCCGATGAGGATCGGCCCGGAGCCGATGACGAGCACGTGCGTGAGGTCGTCGCGCTTGGGCACGGTCAGCCCTCCATCAGGGTCGTGAAGGACGCGAACAGGCCGGTGGCGTCGTGCGGCCCGGGGGCCGCCTCGGGGTGGTACTGGACGGAGAAGGCGCGGGCGTCGAGGCACGCCAGGCCCTCGACGACCTGGTCGTTGAGGTCGACGTGGCTGACCTCGACCCGGCCGTACGGCGTGTCGATCGGGCCGTCGAGGCTGGCGTCGACGGCGAAGCCGTGGTTGTGGCTGGTGACGGCGACCTTGCCGGTGCGGCGGTCCTGCACGGGCTGGTTCACGCCGCGGTGGCCGTAGCGCAGCTTGTAGGTGCCCAGGCCCAGTGCGCGGCCCAGGACCTGGTTGCCGAAGCAGATGCCGAACAGCGGGACGCCCGCGCCCAGCACGGCCTGCGCGGCGGCGACCGGGCCGTCGGTGGTCGCCGGGTCGCCGGGGCCGTTGGACAGGAAGACGCCGTCTGGGCGCAGCGCGAGCAGCTCCTCCCCCGTCGTCGTCGCCGGCAGGACGTGCACCTCGCACCCGTGCGCGGCCATGTAGCGGGGCGTCGCGGTCTTGATGCCGAGGTCGAGAGCCGCGACGGTGAAGCGCTTCTCCCCGACCGCCGGGACGACGTACGCCTTCTCGGTCGTGACCTCGTGGGCGAGGTCGGCGCCCTCCATCGGCGGGCTCGCGACGACCTTGGCCAGCAGCGCGTCGACGTCGGTCAGGTGGTCGCCGCTGAAGATGCCGACCTTCATCGCACCCCGCTCGCGCAGGTGGCGGGTGAGCGCGCGGGTGTCGATGCCGCTGATGCCGACGACGCCCTGCGCCTCGAGCTCGCTGTCGAGGCTGCGGGTGCTGCGCCAGCTGCTGGACGTCCGGCTGGGGTCGCGCACCACGAAGCCGCTGACCCAGATGCGGGAGGACTCCGGGTCCTCGTCGTTGGCCCCGGTGTTGCCGATGTGCGGGGCCGTCATGACGACGACCTGGCGGTGGTAGCTCGGGTCGGTGAGCGTCTCCTGGTAGCCGGTCATCCCGGTGTTGAAGACGGCCTCGCCGAAGGTCTCGCCGACGGCGCCGTACGAGGCGCCGCGGAAGGTGCGGCCGTCCTCGAGGACGAGCAGGGCGGGCGTCATGCGTTCTCCTTGTGCGCGAGGCGGTCGGTGATGATGCCGGCCAGGACGCGGTGCGCGTCGTGGTCGTCGGCGCGGAAGCCACTGGTCAGCAGGCGGGCCCCGAGGTGCCACTCGAGCAGCAGCAGCCCCTCCTTGCCGACGACCTTGCCGGCGAGCGCGTCGCCGAGCGTGGCCGACCGCAGGACGTCGTAGGGCAGGTACAGGTCGGGCAGGCCCTCGCGCTCGACGTGGACACCGTCGGTCGCGACGACCAGCCAGCCGGCGGCGCGGTGCGCGAGGTCGTGCACGGCCACCCGGTCAAGCCAGTCGTCGGCGAACGTGGTGCCGACGAACAGCCCGGAGGTCGCCGGCAGCAGCGGCTCGCCCTGCTCGAACGGCGGCTGCGGCGGCGCCGGCAGGTCGCCCTGCCGGCGCTGGCGGGAGCGCCACCCCTTGAGCATCAGCAGGTAGAGCAGCCCGACGGCCAGCAGCATGCCGCCGGTGTAGAGGGTGCGCTCAAGCACGCGCCGCTCCGGCCACGAGGTGCTGGGGCGTGCCGTCGAGGACCGTCGGACGGCCGCGCAGGAAGGTGGCGACCACCCGGGCCGGCAGCTCGCGCCCGGCGAACGGGGTGTTGCGGCTGCGGCTGGCCGACTCGCGCGGGTCGACCGTCCAGCGCACGTCCGGGTCGACCAGGCACAGGTTCGCCGGCTCACCGACCGCGATCGGACGGCCGTGCTCCTCGAGCCGGCCGATGCGGGCAGGCGCCTCCGACAGCCGCTCGGCGACCTGGCGCCAGGTGAGCAGGCCGGGCTCGACCATCGTCAGCGCGACGACCGACAGGGCGGTCTCGAGGCCGGTCATGCCGAAGGCCGCGGCGCCCCACTCGGCCTCCTTGTCCTCCAGCGCGTGCGGGGCGTGGTCGGTGGCGACGCAGTCGATCGTGCCGTCGGCCAGTCCCTCACGCAGCGCGTCGACGTCGGCCTGGGTGCGCAGCGGCGGGTTGACCTTGTAGATCGGGTCGTAGGTGCAGGCCAGGTCGTCGGTGAGCAGCAGGTGGTGCGGGGTGACCTCGGCCGTGACGTCGACCCCGCGGGCCTTGGCCGCCCGGACGATGTCGACGCTGCCGGCGGTGCTGACGTGGCAGACGTGCAGGCGGCTGCCGACGTGCGCGGCGAGCAGGCAGTCGCGGGCGATGACCGCCTCCTCCGCGACAGCGGGCCAGCCGGCCAGGCCGAGCAGGCTGGAGTTGACGCCC